>JBLHPA010000082.1:0-12845 GCA_047628235.1 Moritella sp. | reverse complement strand
TGGTTTATTTCTATGTAAGATTTGATGGTGACCGTATTGAAGCTGTGTATGACGGTAATACTTACGACTCACTCAAAAATGAAACCGGCTTTACCGTAGGTGAATATGCCGCTATCGATGGCATAAAGCTGACACAAAAAGCCATTGAAGAGACGAAAGTAAATAAAGACGTTATTCGCAATTTTGAAGTGATCCGCGAACTTAATAAACTTTATCAAGAAGGTATTATTACCGAAGAAGAGTTTACGCAAAAGAAAAGAGCACTTTTAGAACTCTAGTGTCACCCTAAATGACGCTGTATAAAAAAAGATTACCCGCTAGCAAGCTGATTGCAGCGGGTGTTTTTTTGTTCAAGTTACCGTATTATTGATTATTGAGTTATTACTCTGACACTCTATAACGAATGTTTTAACATGCTCGGTTTCAATAAACCAATCAACAGACCACCTACAACCAAGAAACAGGCTACCGCTTTTACTGCGCCAATCTGCTCTTGATAAAACAGTGCACCACCGATTAAACCAAAAACAGGTACTAACAAGGTTAGCGGGGCCACGGTTGTTAGCGGGTATTTAACTAACAATCGATTCCATACCCAGTATCCAAGCAGCGTCACCGGATAGGCTTGAAACAGGACTGAAAATATCACGTTCGCATTCAAGTGCTGACTAAATTGCAGAAACTGTTCACCGCCCTGTCGGTAAAATGCAATCGCAAACAACGGCAGTGGCGCAAACAGCATTGCCCAAATACTAAAAGCAAAAACCTGCTTAGTACCGGCTTTCTTGATGATAATACTGGCCAGACTCCATGATAAGGCCGCAAGCAATATCAGTAAAAACCCGGTGAAAGTAACCGAACCATCAGTCACTGACAGGCTTAAACCTAATCCGCTGATCGCCACCAAACTGCCGATTAATTTCATTTTAGAGATCGACTCTTTTAGCAAGGCGTAACCCAAAAATAGCCCGATCACAACGTTCATTTGCAACAAGACAGATGCCATGCCAGCAGACAGCCCCGCTTCAATTGACCAGGTTGCCATCCCCCACACGCCAATACCAAAGGTCAGCCCATATGCCACTAAATAACGCCATTTTACATGCGGGCGTTTTACCAAAAATACCGCAGGAATAGTGGCAAGTGTAAACCGTAATGCCGTCAACAATAGCGGATCTATTTCACTGACCCCAAGTTTGATCACAGAGAAATTTAATCCCCATACCACCATGACCAAAACACCTAATAATAAATCTCGCAGACTCATAACTACTCCTTGTTTATAACATATGTGACTATTATTGATGATTTTAAAAAAGAGAACAGATACAATTATTAAATAAAAAAGAAGTACAATTTAACAGGGATAGGGAATGCGATACAAGCAACTCGCTGACATGTGCATTAAAAATATTGAAACCGGTAAGCGATTGCATCTCAGCCGCATGCCGTCATTACGCAATTTTGCCCAGCAACATTCGGTGAGTATGACCACGGCACTTAATTGCTATCAGCACTTAGAATCATTGGGCTGGATTGTCGCCAAACCGCAGTCTGGGTATTTTGTTAGCCAGGCGTTTCATCAATACGAGAAACCTGAGTTTATCAACTTTGAAAGCAAAACTACCGATCCTAAATTAGGTGCGTCAAACGGCAGTTATACATCGAGCTATAAAGTGATTGGTCCATTAGGTGTCGCACGTATGTCACCTGATTTAATGCCCCTTGAACAGTTGCACCAAAGCTTTCGTCGGGCCATGAAACGCCAAGGTTTAAATATTAGTGATTACCCGGATACCCAGGGCGAGAAGGTGTTACGCGATAGCCTCAGTGGCCACTTCAAGCATTATGACTTTCATGTTAGTGCGCAGGAGCTGGTGATTTCAAATGGCGGTATGGATGCCATTCAAACCGCATTGGAGATCACCACTAACGTCGGAGATGCCGTTGCAATTAGTTCACCGTGTTTTAGCGGACTGTTGGATATGTTGACGCAACTGTCGCGTAAAGTGATTGAAATACCCTCGACCGATGAGGGTATTGACCTGGTGCAGCTTGAAAAACAGATGAAAAACGGGGATGTGAAAGCGGGCTTATTTTGTACCTCTCACATGAATCCGCAAGGCATCTCAATGAGTGCATTGCAAAAAATGCAATTAGCAAAACTGGCAGAAAAATATCAAATTCCCATTATTGAAGATGATGTATACCTTGAATTAGGCCACAGTAAAGTCACGCCGTTACCAGCCAAGCATTGGGACAACAATGGCTACGTATTGTGGTGTGGTTCGGTATCAAAAACGCTGGCGGCCGGTTACCGCTTAGGGTGGTGTTTACCGGGTCGTTATTTTAAGCAATATTTGCAAAGGCGCATGTTTTGTAATCAAGGTGTGTCTTCATTAACGCAACTTGCGGTAGCCGATTTAATCAATAATGGTGATTATTTGAAGCACCTTAAAAAGCTACGTTTTCATCTGCAACAGCAGACTCTGGACTATCAGCGTTATCTCTCTCAGCATTTACCCCGTACCAGTAAAATGAGTGCACCGTCTGGTGGCTTTGTACTCTGGGTTCAAGTGCCCAATTTAAATACCAGCGCACTACTAAGCCAAGCGATTAAATGCGATATTGATATTCGTATCGGGGAAAGCTTCAGCACCCTTGGATTATATAAAGACTGCTTTAGGCTCAATGTTGGCTTTGCACTGAGTAAAGACGCCAACCAAGAAGATACAGTGGATAACCAAATGGCACAGTTAATCAATCTGATAAGAAAAAATTGTTGATCAAATTAGCTAACATCATACTCAACGGGTTCAACTCTATCCCTAAACCTAAATAAACAAAACGAGCCAAGCACAATAGATAAACCAAAGAGCGTACTGACGCCAATAAACCAGAGTATGGCTAAGCAGAACAGCAAAGAAAATATGGCTGCGTAGCGGATTTTTCCCGTAAGCAACTTAATCCCGGCAGCCGCGGCCGCAAGGTATATAAAAACAAACATGCCATTAGCATAATCAAGTAACACTTCGAATGAAAAAGACAGCGACGCCCTTGCAAACAACATCGCCGCGATTGCAACGGTTATGATAGAAACGGCCACAATCGGTGTGCCATTACCCAATTTTCTCTTTAGATTACTCGTCTTATCCCCCATGCTGTAGAGCATTTTGGCGAAGCTGATCACGTATACATTAACGCCACAAAAACAACCTAAGAACCCAACGAGTGCAACAATTTTTGCGCCCCAAACACCCGCCGATATTGAAGCAACAGTCGTGATTGACTGTAAATTTTGTAGCTCTGAGCCATAGGCCCCCAGTTTGATCACCGAGTAGCTAACGACGACATAAATTAGCGCAGCAACAGCAACGCCAATGACGACTACTTTGGGAAAATCTCGGGCCGGATCGTTAAAGTCTTTGGCTATGTGGCAGATAGCTTCTATGCCGACAAAACACCAGAACATGATCGCCACCGATTTACCAATATCAACCAGTGAAAAGTTTGCCATATTCGCTGCGGTGCTATTAACGGTGCTATTAACGTTGTTAGCAGCAGTATTCGCAACTGCATTCATAGTTGTACTACTAACACTCGTTGGCTCTAAAATTGCCAGAAAACAGATAGCCAAAATGGTAATGATGAGGCCGAAACTTATATATGTCTGCAGTTTTGCTGAGGTCTCTATCTTCAAGCAATTAGCGATAAAAATGAGCAACAACATACCCAGTTCAAAATAGATCGCATCCAGTGAGCTATTACCCAAGAACTGTGCAAAATAACTCGCACCAGCAATAAAAACGACAGGTGGGCCAATGGGTGCGATGGCTATATATAGAATACCGATAGCCTTCGCGGCATTATCGCCAAAGGCTTGCTTGACGTAATAGGCAGTGCCACCCTCATGAGGAAAGCGCTTTCCGAGCGCCGCAAAGGTAACAACAATAGGCAGCATTGCAAGAATAATCAGTACCCATGCAGCTAAGGAGTATATCCCTGATGTTGAAGCCGCAAGCGCCGGGATTATCAAAACGCCGGATCCGAGTAAAGTCGAAAGAAGTAGGCACGCACCCTGCGTGACAGTTATATTGCCTGTGCTCATCAAATTTCCTTCAACCGCTCTACTCTACTCTATTTTATTTTATTCTACTCGCAACTATCAACTCGCAGCCGTCTCTTCAACCATCACGTCTTGCGGCGCGGAGATATAGCCCTGATAGCCATCTGTGCGCAACGATTTGACCTGATCTAATTGCTGCTGGTTTTCTATCGCAGTAATAATAACCTTGATATTGAGCCCTTTGGCAATATTCACCAGAGCACGACACAATTCATTATTTTGCTGATTGTTACTGTAAAATGCTAACGACTGATCCAGTTTCACATAATGCGGTTTGAGCTGCTGCAAATAGCTCAATGAGCCCATTTGACGGCCACACTGGTCAATACCGAAGTGTGCACCACCAGCGCGAATAAGCTCGCACAGATGAATACAATCAGCAAGATTGTTATTCGCCCCAGATTCGGGGATCTCAAAATAAATACGCTCAGCAAACGGGGTGCGCTGTAAAAACTCAGCCAACCAGCTGTGGAACAGAGGATCCACTAAACTGTCATGAGTCAGGTTCACTGCGACAGGTTCATTGTTTATGGCTAAAATGCCCTGATCGACCAAAGTCTCCAACAGGCAACGATCCAGCTGGCTGCCTAATGACAACAGCTCTACGTATGGCATAAACTGACCGGCACGCACTAACTGATCATCAATTTTCAACCGGCAATACAGTTCCCGTTGCAACACTTCTGCAGTATCGGTCTGCAAAATAGGCTGCCACTGAAACACAAACTGGTTATGACTGATCGCATCGGTCAAACGGTTACGCCACTGCTCACGGTTAAACTCTTGCTGGCTCTGGCTATTGAACCAACTGCTGGCCTTATTATCTGCCACAGCCTGTTGCAGTGCATTATCCGCCTGCGCCAATAGTTCAGAAGGGGTCATGTCCCCTGCTCGCTCGGTGACACCGATGGCATAATTACTGTTAGGTACACAGCCAGCCTTGGACATTTCTTGATTAATCAAGCGGATCAACGATTGCAAATACGCGGTTATCTGCTGGTGCTCACCCTTGGTAATCAAAAATGCAAATTCCGTATTAGAGATACGTGCAATCACGCCCTCAGCGATAGTGGGTAATTGCGCTTGCATGCGCAGTGCCAGCACGCGGATAGTTTCATCCCGCACCTGGTAACCATATTTACTGTGAATATCTTCCAGCCAATCCATTTTTACTAGCAGCAAACCGCCGTAACCGGGTTCCATCAACCAACTGTTCATCTGCCCTGCCAGATACTGCCGGTTTGGCAGATTAGACGCGTGATCAATCAGGTTATCTTTGCGTAAACAGTCAACCTCACTGTCGAGCGTGTTAAACACCTGCTTTAACTGACCCGACATGGAATTAATCGCCTGTACCACCACTTTAAGCTCAGTGGTCACTGGCAGAGGCATATCGGGATTAAACACCCGTTGGGCTATCTCACTGGCATGGATAGCGATCTCGTCGAGTGGTCGAAGCAAGCTCTTAAGACAGATATGTAGAATCAGCACTGACAGCAAAAACAAGATAGAAATAATCATCAAGGTGTTGTTCATCACCCGCCATAATTCACGATAGCCTATGCCGGGGTGCGCCTCAATCTTCAGCTTAGCCAGCTGCAGCCAACCTGAGGTAATCAAGGTTTCCTTGCTCTGTGCTTCAAACAAATCCAGATCAATAAACCACTGCGGCACACCCTCTACAACCACGGGATTTTCCCACGACTGCAGCTGCTGATCGGCCAACCAGGTTAAACTCACCTTGCGATAAAAACCGCCCTCAAAGATCACATTCACTAAGGTCTCTGCTGCTGCCATATCGCCGGTTTGCAGATGCGGTTTCAACATCAGACTTAACGAAGTGCTGGTATTGTCCAGCTCCGACTCCATCTGATTGGTCATGAAATCTCGTGTCTCTGTAAACTGGAAATAGACCAGGCTGGACATGACCAGCAAAAAAAGCCCAAAGAGCAGTGAATAGATCTGTTTAAACAAGGTCATTAATATTACTCCAGATTCAGCTTAGCTTGTTTTAGACTCGATAAGCCCATACGCTGATTTAAATTACTCCACCGCTTCAAGCGCTGAGATTTACCTGCCAAAACACCTTGGCCTTTTTCTTTGTTTAACCATAATTTCTTACCGTTAAAACTGTATACCGGTAACAAGTCATTACGCTGACTGGCAGGCTTGATCGCACCATCAATATTATCCAAAATCAGCGGCACTGATCCCGGTGTAGGATAATAAGCGACAACCATATGGTATTGATTCAGGGTTAATGATTTAACCATGGTGATACGCATCTTCTCGTCTGCAATACCCAACTCCAGCAAGCTAAAATATTTGGCAATGGCAAAATCCTCACAATCTCCCCCATTCACACCGATAAACTCAATCGGCGTGGCCCAATAATTTTCCTCGCCCCACAATTTGATATCATCAATAAACTGTAACTGGTTAAAAAAGGTGTTCACCTTGACCAACTTTTCCTGTGCCGACAAGTGCGCACCTGTTGCCATAATGCCCAGCCAGGTTTGTCCACGCAGCGCTGCCCGTTTACCGTAATTCTGGTTCAAGGCCGCGATGATCTGCCGATCTTTCAACGTTGGCGTAGACTTAGCGTAAAGTCCAAAACACAGCAAAAAGAGCAACACAGCAGAGACCTGCAGCAAGCGGATAAAGCCAGCCGAACTGGCCTGTGCCTTCATTATATTTCGTTACTGTTCATGACGTTACTATTTATGACGTTACTTTTTATGACGGCAATGTTCATAACGTTACTTTATTATTCATCATTTTGTGTTAATACTCATACGACTTGTCGACACTGTATATATTCCATTTCATGTCGGTGGTCTGGTTTTCGCTGCTTAATTCAGCAACAATGTGTCGGTTGCGCGCATGCGCCTCTTTGCTCGTGCCCTTATCGACCAAACGCTCAAAACCATAACCCACCGCCGAAACCCGGAAAGTGGCAATATCAAACTTACTCACCAACAGATCCATGACCGCCTGAGCCCGCCGCTGCGATAACGCCATATTCAGTTTGCTGCTACCCTGTTTACTGGTATGGCCTTCAATCACCACTTCAGAATCGGGGTAACGTTCCATAAAATCAGCCAGGGCTTTAATGTCTGTGTAATAACGCGGTTCGATAACAGCTGAATTATTGGCAAAATTAACCTTCAGTTCCTGCCTGACCTTGTTAACTATTTCAGTCCCGCAGCCATTGTTGTCCACGTGCGTACCTTGCGATGAAGTGTTGCATTTTTCCCGACTTTCAATGACGCCATCGCCATCTAAATCGCTGAGATCGTATTGCTGTGCAGTGACCTGATCCGCCATGTTAATGATTGGCGCGGAGGCACAACCAACAAGCAGCAGTGGTAATAAACAATTTAATATTTTCATTACTTAACGCCTCCGGCATAGTCATTTTCGCCCTGCCACACAGCAGGTCGCGTAACCCGTAATGAGTCAAGTAACTGGCCCGTCGCATTAAGCAAGCGATACTGAGTGATAATTTCGTTAAATTCCACATCAACATATTCTTTACGCGCCTGAAATAGCTCATTTTCGGTATCGAGCAGATCAAGTAGGCTACGCTGACCCAGTTTGAATTGCTGTTGATAAGCCGCCTGAGATTCTTTGGATGCAATCACATGTGCCTTAATATAACCAATCTGCTGGTTCAGAAATTCATGCGCATTCCACGCCAGGGTATACCCTTCCGTGACCTGACGATAAACACTGCGGTTGATCTCGCTGGCTTCGGTAATTTTATACGCGGTTTCTTTTTCAAACGCCTTATCTTTACCCCCTGCATACAGGTTATAAGAGAAGCGCACCATGGCAACCACGTCATTACTGTGACCACCCACACCAGCGCCATTGCTGTAACCGTCTTCGCCATCAAGATCATTATTAAAATTAGCGTCTAACTCAAAGGTGACTTTCGGGTAATAATTCGATTTGGCCGCATCATGCTGATAGTTAGCTGACTGAATATCATTGCCCGAAGACTTGATCACGGGATGATTTTCAAGCGCCTGATCCAAGCCAGCAGTTTGCTCCTTTGGTAGCAGTTCTGCGTCTGGAATGGGGATGACTAGATTATCAGGTTGCTGCTCCGTGATGCGGTAAAACTGCGTTTGACTGTCCACATAGTTGTTCTTCGCCGAGATCACGTTAGATTGTGCGCGCGCCAAACGGCCGGTGATCTGCGACAGATCTGCAATACTGCCCAGGCCAGAGTTAGTCCGCTGTTGGATCTGGCTAAAGATGGCTTTATGCGAATTGAGGTTTTTCTCTGACAATACCAAAATTTCTTTTGCTTTCAATACACTGGTGTATGCCTTGGCAACATCCAGTGCGACATCTTCCGCCATGCTGTATAAACGCCATTGCTCGGCACTGGTTGCATAACTGGTACGATTGATATCACTGCTGATTTGAAACCCATTAAACAGGATCTGTTTCAGGCTCATGCCAAATTCACTGCGACGTAATCCTTCGGTATCATCGCCACCGGATTGCTCACGTCTCGAACCCGGGCTATCGGTCTGTTCATAACCGTAACCACCGGTAACATTAATGCTCGGTAAATAACCCGCGGATGCTTGTTCTACCTGCTGTTCACGCACTTTAAATTTACTGAACGCCACCCGGATATCAGGATGACTGGTTAACGTAGCCGCAACCGCTTGTTCCAACGATTGGCTATTTGCAACAGCCGGCCAGAGTACCGCAGAGCACATTAGCATTGGGTAAACCAATCCTTTTACGTGTTTTGACTGCCTGCGAAAATTGCTGGATTTCATGTTTTCTCCATTCTTATTATTGTTATTATTATTGTTTACAATGCTACGCATTTAATGCTCCCTGAGAGCCATCGCTTTGGCTCTGAGTACTGGGTTTAACATATATTCCAGCACGGTTCGTTTGCCGATCATCACGTCTACAGACGTCATCATACCGGGAATAATAGGCATATCATGGTTGCCCTGAATATCTGATATATCGGTTCTAACCCGAATAATATAAAAACTGTTGCCCTCTTCACCCTGGGTCGTGTCCGCACTAATATGCTCGACTACGCCTTTCAGTCCGCCATAGCGAGTAAAGTCATAAGCGGTGATCTTCACCACAGCAGATAATCCGAGGTGAATAAACGCAATATCTTTTGGCCTGATCTTGGCCTCAATCAGCAACTTATCTTCGGTCGGTACAATTTCCATTAACGCCTGACCCGGTTGTACCACACCACCGAGTGTAGTGATATGCACGGTTTTAACGGTACCAACAACAGGTGAAGTAATTAACGCCTTTTCCACCTTATCCTGAACGCCTACCTGGGCTTCAGTGATGCGGGAGAATTTGGTCTGCAGTTCATTAAGCTCAGCCCGGGCATCGGCACGGTAATTAAGCACCGCTTCTCGGCGTTTTAATACCGCTTCCGCCAAAACAGACTGCAGCTTTGGCACCAAGAGGCGAATGGAATTAAGTTCGCCTTTTATATTATTGACACTGCGTTCCAGTTTCAGCAGTTCAACCTCTGGCACAATGTTCTTTTTCGCTAAAGGCCGGGTTAGTTTCAGCTCCCGCGCTGCAAATTTATAGCTGATCGCCAGGGTATTAATTTTTGACTTCAGCTCTTTGGTTTCTTCATAGCGCTGGCGAATTTGCTGCCCCTGGATCGCCACCTGATTGTCTAAGCTCTCCAACCGTGCCCGATATTCATCTTGCTGGCGAGTCACCAAATAAGGCATGTTTTGCTGTAAATCCGCGGGGAAAATCAACGGTTTTTTTGTGATTTTAATTTGCAATTGCCAATTTGGTACGTCTGCAACTAAAATACTGCTGAGCTCACTGCGCAAACGGATGATTTCAGCCCGCAAACTATCCACCTCTTGCCGCTGCTGCGCTAAGTCAGCCCGAAAACGGGTATCATCAATCCGGGCCAACGCTTGACCTTTAGTGACCGCCATGCCCTCTCGCACATATAATTGCTGCAAAATACCGCCATCCAAACTCTGGATAACTTGTACTTGTGAGGAAGGAACCACCTTGCCCATCCCCGTGGTGACCCGATCTAAATCGGCAAAATAAGCCCAGACAATAAAGCTGATCACAAAAGCGGCCAGCGCCCATATTGTTAATCGGTGGATCCGGGGTGATTGGGCTAACATGCTGCCATAAACATCATCTGCCATGTCCAGATCTTGCTTGGTTATTTTCATTGCACGGCTCCCGGAACTAATAAGCCTTTTTTGAGTTTCTCCAGAATGTCAGCCTTTGGCCCGTCAGCCATGAGGTGTCCTTTGTCTAATACAATGATCCTGTCAACTAGCTGCAGCAGATGCATTTTGTGGGTGATTAGCAACAAGGTACGATCTTTAGCTGTCATTTGCATTGACTGAATAAACTGTTTTTCTGCGCGCGCGTCAAGGCTGGCGGTCGGTTCATCCAACAGTAATATTTGTGGATCGTTTAAGATGGCACGGGCCAGTGCGATGGATTGCCGCTGACCCCGAGACAGGGCTTTACCGCCCTCGCCAACCTGTTGCTCAAGCCCCTGAGAATCAATGTCGGTAAAAATATTAACACCGGATAACTGCACGGCTCGGATCAGTTGATACTCAGTGACCTGTTTGGCCCCAAACAGAATATTTTCTTTGATGGTGCCGTGAAACAGGGTGATGTCCTGTGGCAGGTAACCAAAATTACGGCGTAAATCGCTCGGGTGGATCTGTTTCTGGTTTATGCCATCATATTGCAAGCTGCCCGCGGTAGGTTGGTATAAGCCCAACAACACTTTAGCTAAGGTACTTTTCCCTGAGCCGTTACGACCAATAATGGCCACTTTCTCGCCCGGTTTAATATTCAAGGAGATGGGATATAAACTCGGCTTTTCAACATCAGGGTAGTTAAAACCCAGTTGCTCCAGTGTGATCTGGCCTTCTAGTTTGCTGCGGCTAGCCAGGTGAGCCTTGTCTTCAAACTCATCAACCTGGTTCATAATGGCATCAAGTTGTCGCATCGCACTCGCAGTTTGATTAGAGCGGGTCATTAATGAGGCTATTTTGGCCATGGGTCCAATTGCCCGACTCGACAGCATAACTGCGGCAATAATCGCCCCCATAGAGATGGCATTATCCGCAACGCGATAAACCCCTAATACCACTACACCGATGACTGATACTTGCACAATAAAACTGGCGACATTGGCCACGGAGTTAGTGATCACTTTCGATTTAAGCTGCCAGTTAGATATGTGTCCCAGCATTTGCTGCCAGCTGTTTTGTACCACGCCTTCAGCGCCATTGGCTTTGATTAGTTCCAACACAGAGAGGCTTTCGATCAGGTGACCATGGCGTAAGCTAGAAAATTTATTACTTTCTTCAATGGCATGACGCAGCCGCGGTTGCACCAGCAGGGTATAACCGATGATCAACACGGTCGCGATAACAGAAAACATCACCAGATCGCCCGCGACTAACCAGATAATAAACATAAAGAAAATAGCAAAAGGCAAGTCAACTAATGCAGTAATCGTGGCCGAAGATAAAAATTCGCGCACACTGTCAAACTCGCTCAGTTGTTTAGCCATCCCCCCCACACTGGCCGCGCGTTTTTCCAACGGCATGCCGATAACTTTGGCAAATAATTTCGCTGACGTTTGCAGATCAACTTTCTTACCCGCCACATCAATCAGGTAACTTCGCAGCTGCTTCATGATGAAATCAAACGTATAAGCGATGGTGGCACCAATAGCCAAAACCCAAAGTGATTCAAAGGCAAGATTAGGTACTACTTTGTCATACACATTCATCACAAACAGCGGTGAGACAAGTGCAAACAGATTCACCAAAATAGACGCGATGATCACATCCCGGTAGATTGAGGCCGAAGATCGGATGGTTTCCCATAACCAGTGTTTTTTGGTGTCGTGCAGATGCACGTCAAAGTCACGGTCGCCATGATACTGCTGTTTAATAAGGAACAGGTAGCCAACATAAATGGCTTCCAGTTCAGCAATTGTTAACCGCGCTTCACCACCGGTTTCCGGCATGGATATAATGGCTTTGTCTTGATCAAAATCGAGCTCTTGCAATACGCAAGCTTTTTGATCTTTCAATAACAAAATACACGGCAATAACATGCGCGGTAGTTCATCCAGTCCTTTTTGACTTAACTTGGCACTCAGCCCAGCTCGTGCAGCCGCCTGTGGTACTAACTCTGGTGTTAAGTTAGCCCCAGAGATAGACAGACCTGCAACCAAAGCCTCTGCTGAACACGGGTTAGCAAAATGCTCTGTGAGTAAAATTAAGCAGTCCAACAGTGGATCATCGACCATCCTCTGTGAAGGTGAAATGGTCCACTGTGGTACTAAAGTGGTAATCGTTGACGGCACTAGTAGTTATTTCCTTTCAATTGCAAAAACGGGCTATGAGCCGAGAAGATCATCAGCATCATTTAGTACGCTGTTGAGCCCTTCAGGGCTGCTAAAGGCTGCATCGCCATAAACGTCGCTTAAATCAACATTATCCAGGATGATCACTTGGCTTACCGCAGAGACATCACCTTTCGCATGAATACTGATCGTGGTGGTATCACTGCCGAAGCTGAGTTCCAGGTAATCACCAAGATCATCCGTTTTAACCCCATCCAGTAAATCGCTTAAATCTAATTTATCTTCATGGATATTAAAATCGGTAATGTGATCGATAGCCTGGGG
>JBLHPA010000081.1:0-13029 GCA_047628235.1 Moritella sp. | reverse complement strand
ATAGTTAAACACGAAATAGTTAACCACCGACATCACACGCAGCGCTAATGCGCCTTCGGTCAACGCGACAGCTGAATGCGTTCTCTGGTTAAGCTGTAATCCGCACCAGACATACGCGCAATAGCATCCAGCTTATCACTGTTAATTTTCCCATTTAATACGGCATCATCGTTAACATGCACAGCAACAACATCACCTAAAATCAAATGCCCGGACAAAGCTTGATCACCCAGATCAATGACTTGATTCAATTTACATTCAAAACTCACCACAGCATCCGCAACGCGTGGCGGTTTAATAAAATGCGATTCCGCTTTTTTAATGCCGGCATATTCAAACTCATCAGCGTCGTGAGGTAGGTCATGGCAGCTTTTATTCATCACTTCCAGATGTGAAGCGCTCACAGTATTTATTACAAACTCCCCTTGCTCACGGATATTCCTTAGCGTGTCTTTCGCCTGAGCATCTTGGTTGTACATTGGGTTAAAGCAAATAATAGGCGGGTTGGCACTGGCCACCGTAAAAAATGAAAAAGGGGCTAAATTAACATCCCCACGGGCAGAGATAGTAGAAACCCAAGCAATTGGGCGAGGTAAAACACCTCCAATAAGTAGTTTATAATTCTCTTGTGGGGTTAACTTGGCAGTTTCAAAGCGCATCAGCGATCCTTAAGTTACTAAATACTTTTTAACATCATATCAGTATATGAGTATATGAGTAACTTAAAATAGAATCCCACGGAACGACGATTTTTAGTGAGACTTGCGGCTGCGGTTGGTACATCGCCAGTGATCTTTTTACATGTTTATTACGTACTTTAAGAGTGTATCCATTTTAGGTATTGAGTAAACAATGACAAAATATTTAGGTAAAAAAGTACCTACCTCTAAGCTTTCTCGTATTTCGAAATTAGGCGGTTTAGCCGTTCAGGTGGCAGGCAACGTTGCCATCGAGGGGGTTAAACAATTTTCTCAAGGGCAAAGCCCGACATTCTCTAAGCTTTTGTTAACACCTAAAAATATTAATAACCTAGCCAATAAGCTAGCCCAGTTACGTGGCGCTGCCATGAAAGTCGGACAGTTGCTATCGATGGATGCTGGAGATTTACTACCAAAAGAACTCAGTACTTTGCTCAGTAAGCTGCGCTCAGATGCCCTGCCTATGCCCCACAAACAGCTCCTGCGAGTATTAGCAGATAACTGGGGGCAAGACTGGCTTGATCAATTTAGTCACTTTGAATTAAAACCATTCGCTTCAGCGTCAATAGGCCAAGTACATTTAGCCTATGGCAACCGTGGTGAAAAGCTTGCGGTTAAAGTGCAATATCCCGGTGTGCGTCAATCGATCGATGCTGATATCGACAATGTTGCCAGTCTCTTAAAGTTATCGGGACTACTGCCAGCGAACATAGTGCTAGATTCTTTACTTGATGAGGCTAAAAAGCAGCTGAAAGTAGAAGCTGATTACCTGCAAGAAGCCGCCTTTAGTCGTCGTTATGGTTTATTACTTGGTGAAGACCCTCATTTTATAATTCCAGAAGTATTGCTAGACCACTGTACTGACAATATTCTTTTAATGACTTATGTTGATGGTAAAACGATAGACCAAGCCGCTGATCAGCCTCAGAAACAAAGAAACAAAATAGCCACGCAACTGATCCGCTTGTTTTTTGCCGAGTTATTCAAATTTAAACTGATGCAAACCGATCCTAATTTTGCCAACTATTTATACCAAGCCGATCAGGAAAAAATAGTGTTACTTGATTTTGGTGCGACCCGGGACATCCCACCCGCGATGAGTAAAGGGTATCTCGCATTAATTCATGCCGCTAGCTTGGGCGATCGCACGGCCATGCAACAAGCCGCTGAGAAAATTGGCTTTTTTAGCCAAGATATAGATGACGACTACCTGCAACAGGTTTTAACCACCTTTATAATCGCAACCGAGCCTTTGCAGTGGCAGGGCGAATATGATTTTTCCAGTTCCAACTTAGCCTACCGTATTAAACAAGCTGGCATGGCGATAAATAACAGGCAAGACCAATGGCACACACCGCCCGTGGACATCATTTTTATTAATCGTAAATTGGCAGGGTTATATTTATTGGCGGCTAAGTTAAACGCCAAGGTGAATGTGGCGGCTTTATTCAAACCTTATCTGAAACAAATTGATGGGCCACTACACCCTCGCCCTTAGGGGAAACATATGCTATTTTTTGATCTTATATGTACGATCACTCGTATAACCCTACAACGATCTATAAAAGTGAAACAACTCAATTGAAACATATTAACGTTCAGAAACTCTCCAACACGCCGGACCGCTATCAGGCCCATTTAATTAACTGTTTATCTGGATTTAAAAGTGCCAACCTTATCGGCACGATAAATAGCCAAGGTCAAACCAACCTCGCTATGTTTAGCTCTGTTGTTCACCTCGGTTCATCACCGCCTTTAATTGGATTTATTACCCGGCCACACAGTGTTACTCGGCATACCTTAGACAATATTCAACAGACAAAGCAATACACCATTAATCAAGTCAGTGAACAGTTTTACTTAGGCGCTCATCAAACGTCAGCACGTTATTTAAGAGAGGAAAGTGAATTCACACAAGCAGGCTTGTCTGAACATTATATAGACGGCTACAGCGCACCATTTGTGAAAGAGAGCCGTCTTAAGTATGTATTAACGCTGCGAGATATAATGCCAATCACACTGAATAATACGCAGTTAGTGATTGGTGAGGTCACCGATATACTGTGTGACGAACAAGCAATTAAAAGCGATGGTTACATTGATATTGAAGCTTTAAATAGCGTGTCTATTTCCGGGTTGGATAGTTACCACGTCAGCGACCGGTTATCTCGTTTGAGTTATGCGAAAACAGGATGTGTCCCCACAAACATGAGTGTCGATGGAAAAGCAGACCGTAAAATGACGTAATCGTTATTTCCAGGAGAAAAGTGATGCTAACAATATTTTATGATGGGCAATGCCCCCTTTGTTCAACAGAAATGCGACATCTGAAACAATACGATAAAAGTGATTTAATCACCCTCGTCGACTTACACCAAAATGATTTTGCATCGCGTTACCCAGACATTAACTTTGCTGATGCAATGAAAATATTACATGGCGACTATCAGGGGGAGTTACTATTAGGGCTTGAAGTCACTCACCGTGCGTGGACGCTAGTTGGAAAAGGAATTTGGGTCGCCCCACTTAATTGGCCTGGTATTAAAACATTAAGCCATTGGTGCTATTTAGGACTCGCCAAATATAGACTGCCAATTTCAACGTGTCTGTCTAAACGTCTCGGTATAAAAATCGACAATTGCACATCAGGAACTTGTTATGGTAAATCAGCAAACATTGATAATCGGCGCTAACAGCCAAATTGCGAAAGCAATTGCTGAGCAGATACGACATACACCTGATATTGGTTTGATACTGATAAGCAGGGATCTACACGACGATTCAAAGCATGAAGCAAATATAGTTAATAACAATGTGACTAAAATAACCGTGAAAGATTATCAAGCAGACACGATCAAGCAAGCTGTGTTGCAAATCGCACAAAATACTCACATTCCTATTACCCGCGTATTTATTTGTCACGGTTTATTACACAATAACAGCGTTCAGCCAGAAAAGCGTTTAGAGGACTTCAGCGCAAGCGCATTTCAAGAAGTGATGGCAGTAAACGCCATAACGCCCATGCTCTGGATACAACATTTGACGCCTATCCTAAAAGGCAAAGCAGCAACTAAAATAGTCGTGTTTAGTGCGCGGGTGGGTAGTATTAGTGATAATCATTTAGGGGGTTGGTATAGTTATCGCGCATCCAAGTCAGCATTAAACATGTTATTAAAAACAGCCGCAATAGAGCTCGCTCGACGCGCCAAAAACATTAAAATCATCGCCTTTCACCCCGGTACGACGGATACTTCACTGTCTAAACCATTCCAAAAAAATGTACCTAACGATAAACTATTCAGCTGTGAGTTTGTTGCTAAACAGCTTTTACACATTGTTGAGATAACTGAATTAGATGGTGAAGCCAGTTATCTAGATTGGCAGGGAAAATCGATCAACTGGTAATCTCAACGGGTAATAAATTGCGCGTGTATAGCGCTTGTACATAGACAGCTAGACAAAAACGGTGCTATTGCCAACCAATACGCCATTTATCGCTTACTTTTAATTCACGCCAGTCGATGGGGTATTCATTTTTACTCATTACCGCTTCTATCACGCATTCAATCACCGTTTGCTGTTCATCAAATTTAACCAGCGTAATGACAAAATGTTTCTCTTTGTTGTGCACATCAACCTTGGTCCATTTGCTGTGTATTAAGGCTTTAGGATTAATTCTGTTCATATTCATTTCCCTTTTATAAAGTTATTCATCGCTTTATAAAATCAATGGCAAACACCGTCAGGGAAAACGCCCCCGCCTGTTTTGTGTTCAATAAAAAACCAACTTCGCCAATACATTCTGATTTAAGCGTGGGTGCATCTGGTATTGTTCTACCACGAAAAGTAGCTTTAAAATCAACAAAATTGAAGCTTAATGTTTGTCGTTGACCTGCCACAGTGCTAAATTCATGAAAATAAGAGAGTCGCTGACCGTTTGTATTGGTCATCATTCTTAACTGATATTTGTGCCCATCTCCTGCGATATCGACTTCAACAGCGGCTATATCTTGGTTAAGTGGTTCTACAGTACGAAATGCAGCACTAAATCCCCCCTGATTTGCTAGTGAAATATTGCCAGTAAATACCCCATGATCCGGTTCAAATAAAAGGGTGCCCTGAGATTCTCCACCCATTACACCATCATTGCTTATTCGCCAATTTAATGGTTCTTGTTGTAGCGTAAAATCTATCATAACAAGACGAGAGCTCCGTGTTTTTTGTCAGTCAGGTGCGCGGCGCTGTGGTTATCTGCAGCGACAACGCAAGACTTTGTTTTAGTTCTGCTAAGTTACTAACCACCATATTAGCTAAGTTAGCGTAATCGACTACCGCGCCATTAGTGACTAAGCAAGATAACATATTGGCATTTTTTGCCGCTTGCAAGTCGTATAAATAATCGCCCACACACAGCATGTTTTCAGGTGCTAACTGCCAATGTTCAGCGATATAAAGCAGCGCATCAGGCGCTGGTTTGGCTTTATGATCTTCACGCGTTAATAATAACGGCACATCGATGCGGTTATTTGACATTTTTAGCAAAGCGGCCTGTCTGCAATTACGTGTGACAATGGCGCAGGGAATATTCAGTCGAGATAAAAAATTTAAAAGGTCATCGGTGCCAATAAGCTTTTCAGCTTGTTGGGCATCTGCTATTTCATAGTCAATCAACATTTTTTTAGCATTGGGCTGCGCTTGTTGAGGTAGAGAGTCCACATGATCCAATATATTGATTTCAGGAGGACAGCCTAATGTGGCTCTTATTTGATTAAAGTTCAAAGAGGAGCTGACTAAGGTATTGTCGAGATCGAATATCACCCCGGATAATTTATTCTTTAACAAGGTGCTTGTATCCTTTTATAAGTTGTCTTTGTCAGCTAACAACCCTGATATTTTTTTAAAAAATACTTTTAGGGTCTCTTCATGTTGATAATCAAAATGGTATGGACCATGAAACAACAAGGTGATAGTCAAATCCTCATACGCTAACCAGCACGTATACCCGTCGAAATCATGCGATGCGCGGATATCTGATAACTCATAAGCACCATCCAATTTGCTGCCCTTAGTGGTGATTAAATTAAATATCTGTAACAAGTTTCGCTTTTTTAGTTGGTTTATATCCATAACTACCCCACTTCTAAAAATCTAGTGCTAGTATAACCTGATCTAGTGCTAGTATAACCTGATGTAGTATACGAGCTAAAAAGACAAAAGGATCAGTTTCGCTATTAATCAGCCGTTATAACTTTATTTATGAAGTTAAAAATTTATGATCTAAATTCAATTTCGCAACGTATTACCTGTTTAACTTGACTGATCACTTTTACTTAAATAAATATAACAAGGATTTAAAATGCGCCTTTTTGCCTTAAGCCTTTTCATCTTATTCGCGACCGGTTGTACTACCACATATTCCAATCAATCCGTTACAGGACAGCCTTTCCCTTCTGTTAGCGGCCACACATTGGAACAAGACAGCGTTAATATCCCAGAAGATTTCAATGGGGATTTCACTCTATTATTAATTGGTTATAAACAAAATTCACAATTTGATATCGACAGATGGCTAATCGGTTTAGACATGACAGAAACGCAAGTTGATGTATATGAAATACCCACTATTCAAGGATTACTTCCCGGCATGTTTAGCACCATGATTGATAACGGTATGCGCAAAGGTATTCCTAAACCACTCTGGCAGATCGTTATTACCGTTTATGACGATGGTGAAACAATTCAAGCTTTCACAGGGAATGAAAACCCTAACAATGCCCGAGTAATACTGCTAAATGAAAATGGGACGATAGTATATTTTTACGATGACGGTTTTTCAGTCGCTGCGCTGAATCAATTAAGACGTATTTTGCCAACACCTGATTAAGATTATTGTAGGTTATTGCGCACCACATCACGAATCCTATCGCCCTTGGTACAACGAAAACTATAAATACACCTATAGGGATGACTACAAAGGGGGCTACTCTAAAATGGGTCAAAAAGGCTCTTATGCTGACTATGGTCCGGGTTGGGCCGCGGCCGCGAACACACCAAACAGTTACTTTAAAGCATTCTCAACGGAGGGTGGGCTTCGCATTCCACTTATAGCAAGATCCCCTGCTAACATTCCTGCCAACAATAAAGTAAATACATTTGCATTTATTAGAGATGTATACCCTACTATTTTAGAGGTATCTCAAGTGCCTGTGCACAAAGGTACATACAATGGGAAAAACTATCACTAAGCCCGCCACCGAAAGGTAAGGGTGAATGGGCATGGTATGACATTACAATTGACCCTGCTGAGTTGCATGATCGAGCGAAAAAGAAACCTAAGTTAGTTGCTAAAATGCCAAGTGAATAAGCACACATTAGATAAACGTATGCTAAAAGACGCCACTGCGACATTAAAATCACTAGAAAAACTCAGTAAACAACGTTTTGCTTGATGGTATGCGCTGCACTTGAGCGTTAGATCCGAGAGGAGTTGAGAACTAAAGACGTATATTCCCCCAATTTAAAATATAAGCCCGGTCAAAATCCTACCACCCGTTGGGTTTGCGCTCTACTTGTCTGCTGAAATGATTCAATTAATGCCCATGAACCAACGCCATGGGATGCATAGCATGCTAAACACCAGTCTATACACTCACTTGTTGCCGCCGCCTCATCACACACGCCATGGTCTGAATACTTCATCACTTCGGGGTCACTACAGGCAAATCATGTCGACACAATGCTCTTACAATTAACCGTTCGGTTTCAATAATGCGCCCCCTTTTCTTCTTGTGCTGCATAGCAGTCCATTATCGCCCGTCGCGGTAAGCACCTTCCTAATTTTATAATGCAAACCAGATTATACATAATAATTATATAATTCAGTTGCTTCATTTTTTAGCTTTATTACTTGGTCCATTCCCTCATATCATCTTCACTAGGATTATCCCATTTCAGTTACGCTGCGAGATTTAAAACTTGAAGTTATCATTTATTCTCATTATTATTATTTTTTATTATCGATAATGAGTCACACTCGTCATGCTAAACCCGCTTTGGCTTAATACATTCAAAACCCTGATAGACGTTGGTCACTTTACCCATGCGGCTGAAAAGCTGTACATGACGCAACCTGGTGTCAGTCAACAGATAAAAAAACTAGAAAATGCCTGTGGTCATTCGCTGATAAAACGGGAAAAAAAGCGTTTTGAACTCACTGAACAAGGACGGATAATGTATCAATACGCGCTTAAAGTTGCTGAAGATGAAGCTATCCTTCTGGAAAGCCTCCATTTTGACAATCCATTTTCCGGTCAGTGTACTCTGGCGTGTTCAGGATCATTAGCGCTGTTACTTTATCCGCAACTTTTATCACTACAGCAACAGCACCCCGATTTAAGCATTCACCTCGAAGCCGCGCCGAACCAAAAAATCCTCATTGATGTGCAAGGCGGAAATATTGACTTGGGCATCGTCACACATATTCCAAACAGCAGCTTTTATCAAAGTACGTCCATAGGAAGTGAAGCGTTATGCTTGGTTTTACCAAAAGCTTATGAGAACAAAAATATAACCGCAGAATTACTGTTTGAATGTGGATTAATCGAACACCCAGATGCAGCGCATTATTTGTCGCTTTACTTTAATTTATGTGGCGATCAAACTCTCGCCGATATCAATATAGAAGCGCTACCAAAAACAGGTTATGTCAACCAGCTTCATCAGATCCTGCTTCCAGTGGCCAACGGGTTAGGTTTTACCGTACTCCCCAAAAGTGCAGTAGAAAATTTCCCGGGAAAAGACAATCTTCATGTTGCACAGAGCGTACAGCAAGTAGAGGAGACCCTCTATTTAGTGCAGAAACGTAACCGGGATCTGCCGAAACGGTACCAAACGCTCTGCAAATTACTGCAGGATGTGCTTTTAGCTAAGTGACCTAATGCGAGAATAAGCACTTAATTATTTTAGGCGGTTAATCTGCTTGTGCTTCAGTATAAATTGAAGCCGACTGCTTTTGGGCAAACCTGTTTACCCACAGCGAGATAGCACCGTCACCGGTGATGTTACAGGCCGTACCAAAGCTGTCTTGAGCCATATAAAGGGCAATCATAAGAGCCAGTTCAGCCTCGCCAAAGCCGAGCATAGAAGACATCAAACCCAAGGCGGCCATCACGCCGCCACCCGGTGCGCCTGGCGCAGCAATCATGGTTATGCCCAGCATCATGATGAAAGGTAACATCTCAAACAGGGTTAGCAGGGCTATATGCTGACTTAATACCATCACAGCCGTAGAGCAGGTAACCAACGTAATCGTGGATCCTGACAAATGAATGGTCGCACACAACGGGATAGTGAAATTAGCAATAGATTCATCGACCCCATTGGCTCTGGTCTGACGTAAAGTGACAGGGATAGTCGCCGCAGAAGACATAGTACCAATAGCGGTAAAATACGCCGGCAGCATATTTTTGATCAGCTTCACTGGTGATAATCCCAACGCCAGTCCCGTTATTACATACTGAATGGTGATCCAAATCCAATGCATCAAAACAGCCAAGGCAAGAACGACACCAAAGGTTTTCAAGGTTGTAAACACCGTACCTTCGGCTGCCATTTCAGCAAATATCCCCGAAATGTAGAACGGTAGCAGTGGAATAATGACATTTGATAACAGCAGATCAATGATACTGCGACCTTCATCGGCAATCTCTTTAAGCTTGATACTGTTGGTAATACTAATCCCAATCCCAAACAGAAAAGCCGTTGCCAGCGCGGTCATAACCCCGAACATCGGCGGGATCTCCAAACTGATAAAGCTGGTCAGTTTTGCGCCGACATCAGCGGTGGTTTGATCCGGTGCCGGTATACCAGCAATCACAGTGCTGGCGACAATAAACGCGAAACTGCCAGCAAGGACGGTTGATCCGTAAGAAAGAGCAACCGTTTTTCCTAATAAGCTGCCTGAATTTTTCGGCAGACTGGCAATACCGCTGACAATATAGAAAAGAATGATGAGAGGAATGGTAAAACCAATCAATTGGCCACCGAGCAATTTTACAGTCAGTAGTAGGCGGATAATAGCATCGGGGGCAAAAAATCCGAGTAAAATACCGGAAATGATACCGGCAATTAATTTCAATATGAGCTTCATTAAATTATTCCATAGTGTGTGTTTGATAATGGTTCAGCCCGTAAATTTAAATCGTCCTTTAATATGCCCTTTATGGCATTATATTTTTATAATAGGGACGTTACGGAGTATTAATTTAAACCAAGATCACTTTTTAGCACTTTCACGCCACCTTGTCATTTTTTTTGATAGTTTGTGAGTATATTTTATATGTGGGTGCAACTTAAAAGATAAAAACACTATCGTCTTGTTTACTGTGACACGACTGAAAAATTAAAACTTATAACCAACAGCAAAAGCGGTATTACCGTATTGATGACCCTTAAAGCCAATCTGGGTATACGCCGCCTCAATAATAATGCCGCTATCAAATACATAACCAAGTCCCAGGGTGTAACCCACTTCAGCGTTAATTTCAGCGGCGGCTTGATCATCAATAATAATGCAGCCCAATCCAGTTTTAAACCTTATCCCACCATCAAATTCATAACCAGTGAAAACATAGGCGGTGCCAAATGCCCTGTCCGACTCAAGCGCTTGTAGACCGGTGGCATCCAGTCCCAGAATAACACCTTGGCTGAAGGTGTAATCCGCACCAAACTTAAACACCCGTTCTGAGCCGGAGTCAGCCTCTAACGCTGCGCCGATATAACTGTCATAGCTGATAATGCCTGCGAGTAGTGCGACACCACTTTTGTCTTTCTGCCGCGGCGTGTCATGTTCTTGATGAGGCTCTTGATGATCGCCTTCTAACACTTGCGGTGAAACATCTTGCGCGAATGAAGCGAGAGCAATAAAGGCATATGAAAGTAAAACTATAACGGTTTTTATCATTCTGACTATCACTTATTCTGAGATAATTATGCTGAGGTAATTATGAATCACCACATTTTACGCTTAACAAAAAGCTATTCACAACATGCATAAATCAATAATGAGAGATCAGTAATGTCGAAAAGTTACTATCAAAGGCTTAGAGATAACGGCGGTAATCGTTTACGCATACCGCCAGTAATTGGTTCTCAATATAGACAGTAATAAGTTACCCATGCAGGGCAGAAGAGAGGTAACTTAGGAGGAATAACCGTTCTAAAATGTCAGTACTTTATCCGCATCGAGTATCCACTGAGATAGCTCAATCAAGGTACCAATTTGCGCGCCTTCAATCAGGGTCAAATCTGTCACGCCACGATCATCCGTGCAGGTTCGGCACAATTTCACTTCGGCTCCCTGAGCCAACAGGATCTCCAACATTTGCTGAATATTATACCCTTCTGATGGGCGCTGATGCTTCAACGCAGCCGTCACAGCATCGGACATCAAAAAAAGTTTTACAGCAACCTTATCCTCATGTTGTTCTTTAATGTTTAATGCTAACCGCAGCGCATTAAAGGTTTTCTCTGAACCATAAGGCCCGTCGTTTAAGATGAAAAGTAATGTTTGCATGAAATGTACAGCTCGCTTTTGTAAGGGGAAATTAATAATCACTCATTAAATCAACAGGTATTATACCCAAAATTAGGCAGGCAAAAAATAATG
Organism: Moritella sp.; assembly: GCA_047628235.1. Classification (GTDB taxonomy): domain Bacteria; phylum Pseudomonadota; class Gammaproteobacteria; order Enterobacterales; family Moritellaceae; genus Moritella. Next base: position 1,665 of record JBLHPA010000081.1, on the reverse strand, counting down.
ATGTCATCAAATGATAACTATATTCCAACTGGCGGGGTTTAGCAGAACGCAATGGGTCATTAACTTTCCGAAAAGAGTAAAGTCGGCGACTATAATTCTAATGCACTAACTGTTTATTTATATTAGGTTAATTTGAATTTATTGGCAAAAAAAGTGACTCGAATATATCCACATCATCGAAATGACGCTCGCCGATAAAGGCGGTTGCATGATGGCCAACCTGGCGCATAGCTCCAGGAGATTTCACGCCAAAAGGCCATAAAAACCAACGTTCACTACGCTCACTCTCCTCCAGCATACCTTCCTGATCAAATAAACTTTTAGTGTTGCCTGACTGCAGAGGTAGGTTCCGCAGCTGTCGGTATGGCAGCAAGGTTAGCGAGCGGTGTTCACCCAGCGCTTGCCAGCTCATTCCTTTCACCATGTGATCATTGGCACCGAGTGTTACCGTGATCGGCTCTTCCGGATGCATATTTCGCCCCCCTTGTAGGGTGATCGGCGGTTCGGTATCAGGGTCTCGGTCGGCAAAGATAAGTGCTGGATTAAGGCTTAATACCATGTGGTAGCAACCACAGCTGTGAATGCTGTCGATTATATAGGGCTTACCGTGCTCATCCAGTGTCAGGCGGATCTGCACCGCATCAAATTGACCGGCATAAAGATCAAAGCCAGATGTGGCGGGACGATTGGCAAACCAGATCACATAGTTGAACTGGGGTAATATTTGGCCTTGAAAGCGGGTATAACTCGAATAGCTGTATAATACCGGACGCAACGTATCTACCCAGGCTTTACCGTCGTTGTCATAACTCACCTTACCCGGCCTATCATCGTTACTCTCGGTTTCAATCTGCCAGTGCGGAGCAAAGAAACGTAATAGCTCAGAAGATTGTTCATCCGTTAACAGCGGCCATGAGAAATCATTGGCCTCACGCGCCTGTCTCATCCAAAGGGGGGCTTCTGGATAATAGGGGCCAATCGGCGTCTTAGCCCTGATTTCTGATTTCGGCGCAACGGCATAAGTTATCGCATTACTGGCTGCCGTCTGTTCATACGCCAGTCGGATCCGTAGCTGTTCAGTTCGAATCATCGGTTTAAGAAACAGTGAGGTAACCGGATATATCCCCACTACCCGCTGCCATGATTGATAATCAGACGGGTAAACAGGCGGACTTCGCTGCAGTGTTTGCCAGAAAGCGTCATCGGTGAGGCTGTCCTGTGCCAATTCAGAAGCGCACACATCGAGCGCTTGTTTATCAATGCGTTGTTTGTCCGGTAAATTTTGATATTCAATCTGGCGCTGTTCCGTTGCCTTGCCAGCCACATAGTTGAGCCACAAACGCCGATTTGCCGGCGTGTTAAGTTCGTTTACCAGCGACAGGCTAAATCGGTCAAACGCCAGATGCGGATAGATCGGAGACCACAACACCTGCGCGTCTTTAACCTGTTGCAACGCTACCTGCTGTTTAAAATCAACTAATGTGTTAACACAGGTTCGCAGTGACTCTGGATAAGTCGGGACATCCTCGGGAGTGCTGCTACAGGCAATTAGCGGCACGCAAACAAGTAGTAGATATAAACGTCTCATGACATTTTTAATAATACTATTCATATAATTCATAATACTATTGTTCATATAATTCATAATACTATTGTTCATATAAT
>JBLHPA010000080.1:0-13111 GCA_047628235.1 Moritella sp. | reverse complement strand
AACATATATCGAGTATCATTATGGCTAGAATAATGCATTAATATTTTAGGAATTAAATGAAAACCTGCGACAGAATAGTTTACGGCAGCCTTGATCTTTTTAATGAGCATGGTGAAAGAAATATGACTACCAACCATCTCGCTGCTCATTTAGGTATTAGTCCGGGTAATCTTTATTATCATTTTCGCAATAAAGAAGACATTATCCGTTCTATTTTTGATTTATATGAAGAACATTTGAATGCGGGTTTCCAGCCCTATCAAGATGGCAAGTTAGACGTTGATCTGTTTATTGGTTACTTTGATACTATGTTTGAAACGGTGTGGCAATTCCGTTTTATGTATAGCAATCTGACTGATATTCTCAATCGCGATCCGGAATTGTCAAAACGGTATCAGCATACTCAGCAGGAAGCATTAGATCGTTCAAGTAATATCTTGAGTAAACTGAAAGATGATGGTGTGCTCGATATTGACGCCGATAGAATCCTGCCTCTCGCAGACACGATGCGAATGATTGCCGGCTTTTGGATTGATTATAAACAAACACATTCTCGCAATGACAACGTGACTAAAGCATTTCTTTATGAAGGATTGTTACGTGTACTCATGTTATTTAGAGCCCATTCAACCCCTGAGTATTGCGCTATGTTTACGCGTTTAGAGCAACATTATCAGTTATTGGTTAGCCGTTACGCGACAGCTGCTCCAACTCCAGTACCCGCCATCGATTAATGCTGCGATTATTATATTATCCTCTTTTCGTTAAAAGCAAACGCAGGACGGGTAGCTTTTATATCTGGCTCCCATTTTCCTTTGCGCTTGGCCTTACCTCCGGTGGCATTGTTTAAAATAATTCATTACTTTGACATAGAAATACCCTTAAAGGGTTAATTTAATAGGCGGGTGGTAACTAATTTGTTACAATTATTCTTAAATTACATGTAATTAAGGTTAATTGTATGACTCTTGCGATCCGTAAAGCAAGGCCAAGTGATCTGGCTCAAATTCAAGTCATTGCTAGGGATGCTGTAAATAGCAACTATCGACTTTTTTTGGTCGAAGAAAGTGTGGATTGGTTTATTTCCGGACCTTCGGATGATTATCTGGCAGCACAGATCAACCAGGCTACCGTTGCTTGCTTGGGAGAAAATGTTGTTGGTTTTACTGTACTTAACGAAAACCGCATTGACCTTATTATGGTTAAGAATGAGCAGCAACAACAAGGTATAGGATCGAAGTTACTGAGTTATAGTGAAGCGAGATTATTTATCTTACATGGAACCATTAAATTAGAAAGTTTTGAAAAAAATGAACGCGCAAATAACTTTTACCATAAGAATAACTGGTTAAAGTCCCATATTGAATGCGGTGAAAGGGACTGTAGTAATAAATTAATTTTTATTAAGCAAAAGTATATTTGACTTTATCAGTATGCGCGGAATACGACATCCATAGCGCAAAGCGTTTGGGTGGTGATGGATAGCGCCAGTGCAACGCACTTATTTAATGCGACCACTTTGGTTATTTTTCACTATAATAACAACAATGAGAACAGAGCGAATTTTAATTAAACCTGCGCACGGGCATTATCGTGCGGCTAAACGGACTTGCCGACTGGCAAGTGCCGTCTATAATCAGGCGCTCTATTATATGCGGCAGTCATTTTTCAATAGTGAGCTATTAAGTTGGGCTGATGTTGATAAGATCCTTAAGTTTCATCATATATCGCTCTATGCACAGCTCCCCGCAGCAATGTCACAGGCTATTATTAAAAAGGTAGGCACAGACTTCAAAAGTTTCTTTAGTAAGTTTAAAGAAAAGCCGCGCATACCTCATTATTCAAGACACGCTAAAACGGCAATACAGCCTTTTCAGTCATTAAGTATACTGGATGGACAAATAAGGTTCCCGGTTAAAATCGGCATGCAACCCATTGATGTGCATTGTTGTGACAACCAATCCATCTTGGCGAAAAACGCCACGGTAAAAGAGCTAAGAGTAGTGCCGCATGGCAATTGCTACTGGCTTGAGGTGGTTTATGATGAAGTTAAATCAATAAAACCCGGCACCAAATCCATTTTACTGAATAAAAGCCAAGTAATAAGTATCGATATAGGCATTAATAATCTTTTATCCATTATATCAAACAAGCCGGATTTCACTCCTGTTCTTGTTAATGGAAAGATAATTAAAAGTCTGAATCAACACTACAATAAAAACGCAGCAGTATTACGCGCCAAAGGTCATTATAAACACCTTAATGCCTTATCCGTTAAGCGATTTTGCCAGATAAACGACTATTTTCACAAGGTATCGTATGCTGTTATTCAGCTTTGTTTAACCCACGACATTGGAAAAATAGTCATTGGCAAAAACACAAATTGGAAGCAGGGTGTGAATATTGGCAAAGTAAATAATCAGAAGTTTGTGTCAGTGCCGCACAATAGTGTGATTGAAAAAATACGCTATAAGGCCGGTGCTTATGGCATTGAGGTAATTGATCAGGAAGAGGCACATACATCTAAATCAGATGCGCTGTCGCTCGATCCATTACCAAAATATGAAAAAGGTAAAAAACACACTTTTCAGGCAAACGTAAATGTCGAGGACTTTACGAGTCTGAGACAGGTAGCATGATCAATGCGGATGTGAATGGTGCATTAAATATTTTACGAAAAGTAATCGGTGATGATTTCATTGGAGATCTAGCGGATAAGGGGCACGTCTTCTGCCCCGTGAGCTGGACACCAGCTCACTAGAAGTGACTTAGCTCTGGGAAGCAAAAGTCACAAGCTCCATCTAGAGTGCGTAGCACTTAGGTGGAGAAGTTGACATTGAGTCGAGCTATCTTTTAGACGAGATGCTTACGCATTGCTGTGAGAGCCATATGTTGAAGAACAGTGTTGAAGAATGGTTTTTAAGAGATAGTTTAATTATATGAAGCTAGATTGTGAATTCAAATTTTTACCGCTAAAAAGGAGCAATAGGTAGGAAAATGAATTTAACAGCCTGATATAAGGAAGTCTTATGTTCAACTCTAGTCTGCAGTCAAAAAATACACAGATAATCCAGCCTAACCGTGATATTGCCAATGATATACGCGGCGTAAATCAGCTTGCCGTAGATGCTGTTACCGGTATTACCGACATTGTTGAAGCATTGCATTACACTATTTTAAACTTAGGCCTATCACGCCCATCGACGCAACCAAGAACACGGGGATTGACCGGGCTTGTCTACCGCAATATTCGTAATATCACTTCGTTTGTGGGCAATAAAGTTGACTTATCCCTCGCGCAGTTTGGTACTGTACTGGGTCAGCATGAGTCCTCTCTAAAACGTGAAGTTGCAATATCAATGCTTAATGGCGTATTGGGTGACTATTTGCTTGCCAGAAACAATCCACTGGCCATTATTATGCAATTTCGACGAGATGGTAAACCTCTTTCTGATGTTGCTTTACGCAATTTAATTCAACAGGCGGATGGTAAAATCTTACTTATGGTGCACGGCCTTTGCATGAATGATTTGCAATGGCAAGTCGATGAGCATGACCATGGTATTGAATTAGCTCGTGATTTGGGTTACGAGCCTGTTTATCTGCACTATAATACGGGTCGACACATTTCTGAAAATGGGCGTGATCTCGCCGCCCTATTAGAATATTTGGTGACGCTTTCTCCGCAACCATTGTCACTTTCAATCCTAGCGCATAGCATGGGGGGCTTAGTGTCACGCAGTGCCTTTCATTATGGTGAAAAAGCGGGTCATAGTTGGTTACCTCAAGTGAATAAAATAGTGTTTTTGGGTACCCCACATCATGGTTCCCCCCTTGAGAAAGGAGGCAATTTGCTGGATGTCTTATTAGATACCAGCCCCTATAGTGCCCCCTTTGCACGTTTAGGGCAGATTCGCAGCGCTGGCATTACCGATCTTAGGTATGGCAATATTTTAGATGAAGATTGGCTAGGGAAAGATAGGTTCCGCTATGCGGGTGACCCTCGGAGTTCATTGCAACTGCCGCAAGGTGTCAACTGTTACACTGTTGCCGCAGTAAAGGCGAAAGATGCTAATACAGTGGGAGATGACTTAATTGGAGATGGTTTTGTCGCACTAAACAGTGCGTTGGGGCGGCATGAAGATGATTTATTGCACCTTTCTTTTCCGGAGCAGCATCAATGGATTGGTCGAGACATGAATCATATGGATTTGCTTTATCATCCTGCTGTTTACGATAAAATTAAGCAGTGGCTTATTTACTAAACCGAACATGTGAGAGCCTGGTGATAAGGAATTTTTCAGTTGTGTTTTTTACCTTGCAGTTTATCTGTTAAACTAGGGGGAATTACTCAAAAGTGAGCCATAATGACTCACATAAGCCTTATTAGGACCAATTAATGACCAATAATGATATATTGCGCCGTCTTCGTTACACGCTCGATCTTAATGACGAAAAAATGATTGCTTTGTTTAAACAAGCAGAACTGGACGTCACGCGTAGCGAAGTCAGTGATTGGTTAAAAAAAGATGATGATCCCGCCTTTCAGCGTTGTAATGATACGCAGATAGCAACTTTTCTGAATGGTTTGATCAACGAAAGACGCGGTAAAAAAGAAGGTCCACAACCTGAACCTGAGCACGTAATTAATAATAACATTATTCTGCGTAAGCTAAAAATTGCATTGGATCTTAAGAACGAAGATGTTCTTGAGCTACTTGAGTTGGCTGAGTTTCGTTTAGGTAAACATGAATTGAGTGCTTTTTTTCGTAAACCGGATCATAAACATTTTCGTGAATGTAAAGATCAAGTATTGCGTAACTTTCTTGCTGGTATGCAGATAAAATACCGCGCAGAAGATAAATAAACGGTAAGTATAAGTCGATAACCAAACAGTAAGTACAATGCGATGAATAGAAAGAAAAAGGTTATTGAGACCTTAAAGAAAAGAGCAAAAAAAGCTAACGAAAAATTAAGCCCAAGTACTAAACCACGTTATATTTCTAAAGCGGAACGCGAAAAGCTTGAGCAAGAGAAAATAGAGCAGGTAGAACCAGAGCAGATGCCTATGGGTTCTGCTGCTGAATAATTTACGGCTATGCCAGGTAAATAATAGCGCTTAAATTGCTCTGAAGAAGATAAAAGGTATAGCAAATGCTATACCTTTTTTATTTAGTATTAAATATCCGATATTGATTACGACCATTCTCTTTGCATTGGTATAACGCACAATCCGCATCTTTAGTCCAAGATGCGACATTGTCTGTGCTAGGGGTCAACTCTGCAATACCCAATGACACTGTCACCTTGATCTCATTGTTATTATCCACAACAATTTGTTTTTCAATTGCTTTACGTAGCCGCTCGGCTAATATGGCTGCATTTATTGCGTCAGTATTTGTCAGACAAATAACAAACTCTTCACCACCATAACGAGCGGTAAAATCAGTGCCTCTGACATGATTTTGGATCGTCTCTGCGACAGTTACGATAACTTTGTCACCGGCAATATGGCCGTATTGATCATTCACATTTTTAAAATGATCGATATCTAGCATTATTAATGTTGATATTTGATCGTAACGTTTTATTCGTTTAAATTCCTGCTCAATCTGTTTGTTCCAGCTGTGGCGGTTGTTGAGCTGGGTAAGCGCGTCAGTTTTACTTATGCGTGCGAGCTTCTCATTGGCTTTGTCAAGTTGCAGCCTGTTATTCGCTATGTCGGTAACATCATAGATAATAAGGCTTACATGGGTGGTTTCACCAGTTAATGATGCCAAGGGTATTATGGTCATATTCTGATACATAAACTCAGAGATGCCAGTAACAGGGCGGTAATTATTGAACCGGAAGATATAAGGCCGCTGCTCCCAACTGGTAAATGCATTACTTTTTAGCAAAAATACAGATTCAATTTTACTGCGTAGCCAAGTTTCTGGCAGTTCAGGGAAATGCTCAAATAGCACTGTGTCTTGTACTTTGCGGGAACTTAATCCACTGTGGTTACTCATAAAACCATTCCAAAGTTGCACTTTGAAATTTTTATCTAATACCACTAATCCAGCATCGATGGTTTGTACCATGTCCATGATCCAATGAAATTCATTCAATGAATTTTGATTATCCATGTTTAACAATTCCTTGTAACTGTATCGCTAATTTAGGCTGCAAGCTTCCTCGGCCAATGCAATAAATAGAGTTACTCAATGAGGTAAGAAAGACTATTTATTAAACTTGGTAGTGAGTTTTCTGTAAATAGTAATAGTAGATCACACTGAACATCATGGTGTTCAATTCGATAGTGAATTTCTATCGCGATCGTTTTTTGTTTTCGTAAATTGTTCGCATTTATCATTTCTTTAACCGTACTATGCTGACCAAGTACAGAGGGATGACCCTGACTGAAACTGACATTGAGCTGTTGGCTGAAGGCTTGCAAAAATGCGCTAATCAAGATGTTCGCGGTATCCATCAGGATCTCTTTCTCTTGAAAATTACGATCTTGTTGCTCTATGCCCATTAATTTGGCCATATCTTTAAAGCTCGAGTCATGGAATAGTAATAACGCTTCGCCCGATATACCAGAGCAGATGAAACCTTGACATACGGTCGATATTGTCTTGTATTCACTGGCAGCTGATAAGGCCATCGTTAATTCGCTGGCTTCAAATATATTAACATTTGGCACTGGCAGTAATACAAACACATCGAGTAAACGGGCCAATAAATCAGCCGTTTTACCCATAGCAACATTAGCCACTTCTTGCAGGGCATCACGAAATTCAGGGGCGAGATCGAGGTCATTAGAAAGTGATGGCAGCGATTCAGGAATAGACTCAATAAGCTCACTTTGTCTTTCTTGAGCTTCTTTTCGTGAATGAAATAGGGTTTCGGCTATTTTGAATTCGTCTTTATCAACGATGCCATAGTCAAGTAAGATCTGTTTAATTTCTGCACTTGTTACGGGCTTTTTGATAAACGCGAGAGCGCCAAATTCTGTTACCCGCTGTAGAGCGGTAGCTTGAATGTCACCGGAAACGACAATAACTAACGCGTTAAGCTGTTCTTTTTGGATGGTATCCAGTACTTGGTAACCATCCATAACAGGCATGTTAAGGTCGAGAAAAACGATACTGCCTTTCCCTGCCTTGATGGCATCAACACCTTCGGCGCCATTGGCTGCAAAGGTTATTTCAACATCCCAGTACGGTGGTAAAGTTCTAGCCATTTGTTTGCGAGCTAAATTTGAATCATCACAGATTAACACGGAGACCGGCATGAATATCCTTCTTCATTTTCAGTGGAACACCAAATAAATATTTTGCAATGATAACGAAAAATGAGGTTAAGTGAAACAATCAGGATAAAATAATATAGATATATTGTAGCAAAAAATAATAAAAAATAGAAAGTGAGTAGCGTTTTACACTACTCATTTCGTTTTTACTGTGGTTTAACAACTAGCACACTCATTGGCGCAGCTGCCACTACGCGAGAGGCGACAGAGCCAATCACGGCAAGTTCCAGTTTTGCACGCTTATGACTTGGCATAACAATGAGGTCTGCATCATATTTTTTTGCGAATTTAATGATCTCTTTCGAAGGCTTGCCTTCAGTGACATGCAGTTCGACGGCAATATTTTCATTAATATGTGCTTGAGCGAAACGCTGTAATGATGTCTGGGTTGTTTTCCTGATCTCCTTGATGACGGATGCAGGAAAATAGGCTGAAACCATTGGAAGCTGTGATGTAGGCAACACATTTAATAAGTGAATGGTTGCGCCTGATACTTTTGCAAGCGCACAGGCATGCTCTGCAGCAATATGGCTGAAACCTTCTTCATTAAGATCAACAGGTAGTAATATTGTTTTATACATAATAAGTTACTTTAAATTCAAATTAAAAGCAGCGCTAACCAGCTAGCTGGTCACGCTGCATTTTTAGTTATGCTATTGCAGCCGATTTGATCCGGCGGCGTTGAGCAAAGGCTATACCCATAAGCAACATAAGTGCGGGTATAAATAAAAATTCTTTCGCTGGTCGGTCAAGAGGGCGTTCGACCATCAGGATCTGCCAGTCAAAGTTTATACCGGACTTTTCAGCCGGAGAAGCAAAGCTGACCATATCAACAATAGTCTTATCTTCATCAAAGCGCAGTTCTAAACCAAGACTAAGTAGTCGCTCTGCACCACCTTCTGCATCTTCAGCAAAAGGTAATTGCACAATTTTAGTTTGTAGTGCACCGTCTAGCGTCTCTCCTTCAACACGTAAACGCAGTGGCTTACCCTGAGGTAACTCAGCCAGAACCTGCTCTATTTGTTGAGGATTAACTTCTTCCATGGGAGGATATACCATATCCCAGAAAAAGCCCGGACGAAATAGGGTAAAGGTGATCAGTAAGAGGCCGATTGTTTCAAACCACCTCGTTTTTGTGAACCAATACCCTTGAGTCGCTGCTGAAAATACCAACATTGCAGTTGTGGCAGAGAATATGGTGAGCAGTAAATGCCACCAAGTATCTACACCAATAAGCAATAACTGAGTATTGAAGATAAACATAAAGGGTAAAATTGCGGTACGAATATCATACATAAAACCTTGAATACCAGTTTTAATGGGGTCCGCTTTCGCAATGGCGGCAGCAGCAAAGGCGGCGAGACCAACCGGCGGTGTATCATCGGCTAAAATGCCAAAGTAAAATACAAAAAGGTGTACAGCAATCAGTGGCACGATCAAACCATTTTGTGCGCCGAGCGTCACTATCACAGGTGCCATGAGCGTTGATACCACAATATAGTTTGCTGTTGTGGGTAATCCCATGCCTAATATTAAGCTGATTAGCGCTGTGAATAGTAGCATCAACATGATGTTACCACCGGAGATGAACTCGACAAATTCAGTCATCACTAAACCGATGCCTGTTAATGTTACTGTGCCTACCACGATACCCGCTGCTGCAGTGGCAACACCGATGCCGATCATATTGCGAGAGCCAGATACCATGCCGTCAAATAGTTCTAAAAATCCTTGTTTGACTGCTGTGCTCACCGATTGGTTCTGTTTAAAGTAGGCTTGTAATGGCCTTTGTGTTACCACGATAAAGATCATAAATACCGTTGCCCAAAATGCAGATAAACCTGGAGAGAAGCGTTCGACTGTTAGGCACCATACCAAGACTGCAATTGGCAGTAAGAAGTATAAACCGGCTTTGGCTGTTGGCCCAGCGTCTGGCAGTTCGAGTAACTCACTGTCAGGATCGTCCATTTCAAGTTCTGGAAATTTAGTGGCGTATTTTATTAAGCTGACATAAACCGCAATAGTCACAATAGCTAAGACCCAAGTTGCAGCGCTACCGAAAACATCTTTAGTCCAACCCACACCGTAATACACGGCAAAACTAAGTAAGATAATTCCGATAGTAATCGTCATAAACGAAAATAAACTTTGAGCCAGTGTGGGGTTATTACGGCGTGGTAAACCTTCCATACCCGCTTTACACGCTTCTAGATGGACGATGTAGATCAAGGCAATATACGAGATAATTGAAGGTAAGATGGCCGCTTTAATGACTTCGATATAAGGAATACCCACGTATTCCACCATCAAAAAGGCAGCAGCCCCCATAATGGGTGGTGTTAACTGACCATTGGTTGATGCCGCAACTTCAACTGCAGCGGCTTTGGTCGCGGGGAACCCAACACGTTTCATTAACGGGATGGTAAAGGTCCCTGTGGTGACTACGTTGGCGATGGAAGAGCCTGAAACCAGACCACTAAGACCTGATGCTACTACGGCTGCTTTAGCCGGGCCTCCACGCATGTGACCTAATAACGAAAAGGCCACTTTGATGAAGTAATTACCAGCGCCCGCTTTATCTAATAGTGAGCCAAATAAAACAAATAGAAAAACAAAAGAGGTTGATACGCCGACTGCTACACCAAAAACACCTTCAGTGGTTAGCCACTGGTGGGACATGGTTTTAGTTAAGCTTGCCCCTTTATGGGCAATGATATCGGGCATGTGTTGACCACCAAAGGTATAGATCAAAAATACCACAGCGACCACCATCAACGGGGGACCTAATGAACGACGCGTTGCCTCAAGGAGTAACAACATACCTGTAACGGCAACGACAATGTCAAATGTAATCGGCGCTCCGGCGCGATTTGCAAGATCATTGTAGAACAAAAATAGATAGGCGGCGCTAAATGCACCGGCAAAGGCAAATAACCAATCAGTTAACGGTACGTGATCACGGGGTGATGATTTCATCGCAGGATAAGCAGTGAATGCAAGAAAAATAGCAAAAGCTAGATGGATAGAGCGCGCTTCGGTATCGTTAATAATGCCAAAGTTTAAAATAAACGGCAGAGGTGAAGCATACCATAATTGAAATAATGCCCAAATGAATGGCACTATAAGTAAAATTTGCTTGGCTATACCTTTAGGATCTCGAGCACCAGTATCTGACTGTGCAAGCATTTCCTGCAGTTCAGCATCCATGCTAGCTGTTTGATTTTCTGTTTTAGTCATTTATCCTCCATCATTCTGTGACACAAACGGGCACATGAAATGGTTGGGTTATTCGTTAGTACAATTAATTGCTTAACGCTTAAAATAAGATGCTGATATGGCTATCAGTAGTGACGACTATTAGTAGTGATGACTATAAGTAAGTGTAAGAGTTGTAAAAATTAAACGATGGATAAGTTATTAAGGGGACTATGTCCCCTTAATAACTGCTAATTGGCGCTAAATTATTTCAGGCCAACTTCTTTGTAGTATTTAACTGCACCAGGGTGAAGCGGTGCACTGAGTGCCGCAGATGCCATATCTTGCTTCGTTAATGAGGAAAATGAAGGGTGTAAGCGTTTAAATGTGTTGAAATTCTCAAACACAGCCTTCGTTACTTCATATACAATTTTGTCAGACATGCTTGCCGGAGTCACAATCGTCGCCCGGGCACCGAAAGTTACTGTATCTTTAGGTGTACCGGTGTAAGTACCACCTGGAATCACAACTTGGCTGTAGTAGGGGTTGTTTGCAATGAGTTTATCAATTGTCGGATCATTTACGGTAACAAGCACAGCATCACAGGTTGTTGTTGCTTCTTTGATTGAACCATTCGGGAAACCGGCAAAGAAAACAAACGCATCGATTTTGTTATCACAAAGCGCTTGTGACTGTTCGTTAGCTTTTAATTCTGATGTTAATGAGAATTTGCTGCGGTCCCAGTTATAAGCTTTCATCACAACATCCATTGTGCTGCGCTGGCCAGAACCGGGGTTACCTACGTTAACACGCTTGCCTGCCAGATCTTTAAAGTCTTTGATGCCGGAGTCTTTACGAGCAACGATTGTTAATGCTTCAGCGTGTAACGAAAATACTGCTCGCAGTTCTTTAAAAGCACCTTGCTGTTCGTATTGACCTAAGCCTTCGTAGGCATAAAATTGTTGGTCTGACTGAGCAACGCCAAAATCAAGCTCGCCAGCTCGCATTGTATTGATGTTATATGCTGAACCGCCAGTACTCTCAACTGAGCAACGGATATTATGCTCTTTGCGATTCCTGTTTACAAATTTACAAATTGCACCACCTGCTGGGTAGTAAACGCCGGTTACGCCACCGGTACCGATTGTAATAAACTCACTTGTTTTTGCCGTAGCAATCCCTGGCGCTGCTGCAGCCATGATTAGGCCTGCCACTGCAAGTGATTTTGCAATTGTTTTTGTAATAGACATGTTGTGTTCCTTGTAATTAGCCATTAGTAGCTTTGTTTACTCTGTCGCATTCTTTGGCAACGAGCTTGAATCCGTAAATTCAAGAGTGTGTATTTAATCAGTTAAAATAAATAATGCAATACCAATGATACAGCAAAATAACCCAAATTTATCCGTTTTGGCAATACCCTGTGACAAGCTTATAACATTAACCACACAAGTTCTAATTTTATGTTAATTCAGGCTAAATTCTAGTACACACTGGGCTCTTAGATGGATCCATTCCGAATAAAAAGTCTATTTGTAAATCTCAAAATACATTTTTGTATCTAATATTATATTTTGTTAAATTCTGATAACAGGACATAATTATTTTTAAAAATGTACTGCAATGTGACAGAGGTCACTGAAAATGAGCGGCTAATTTGTGTTTATTATCATCAAAATAGGAAGGTCGTAGCTTATTAAAAGCGATTACAGGTTAAAAAAATGCATTAAAGTGCGCATTTTATAGCGATAAACAAGTGGATTTCCAAGCCTAAAATTGACCCTCGCACCCCGCTGTCGTTGGAACAATTGGCCACAATCGAGAGCTGAAATAACGCCTGCTTTAGGATAACCACCAATGGTTTGTCTATCTTGAAACAGTACGATTGGTTGGCCGTCAGCGGGCAGCTGAACACTGCCTAAGGCGATCCCTTCTGAGGTTAATTTTGTCGGTAAATGAGCGATGGCCTCACCGCTTAGTCTGCATCCCATTCGGTTCACCTGCGAACTTACATGATAGGTATTATCGAGTAATTTTGTTTGTTGTTCATGACTGAAATGCCGCCACTGATAACAAGGAAATAAAGTGAGAATGAGCGGTGTTGTATAGTCGGGTCTATAGTGTCTTGGGACTTGAGATAGATAGTGCCTTGGTACTTGGGATCGATCATGCCTTGGGACTTGAGATAGATAGTGTCTTGGGACTTGAGATTGGACAATATCGTTGTGAGGGAGAGGGGATGATGCCGGCAGAATTTGTGCTTGCTGTAACGGTGTGCTGGTTATTTTACTTAGTTCATCCCGCACGACTGTACTGCGACTGCCGAGCGTTGGCGGGGTCAGGATACCGCCTTTAATTGCCAGATAACCACATTTACCTATTTTGGCACCCGAAAATTGTATCGTGTCGTTTACCTTCACCGGGTGTGTTTGCCAGTTTAAAATAGGTATTGAGTTAATTGTGACATTGAAATCAGCACCGCAAATAGCAATTTTTGTATCGATCAAAACCCGGAGTGAGAGCAGACCATAGTGAATTTCAATGCAAGCACTATTACTGGTATTGTTGAGCAACTTATTGGCCCACAAAAAAGCATGCAGATCAGCGGGACCGCCTGGGGTT
>JBLHPA010000079.1:0-13168 GCA_047628235.1 Moritella sp. | reverse complement strand
CTGAAGAGAAAAGTTGGTCATGAAAATTCCTTTATCACATATCACGCAAATCGCACTAGATGCTAAAGTAGCAGAATTTTTTTCATTAGTGAATGTTTGTGACGAAAATCAAAGAAAATACTTAATGAGTGCAATATTTGTCGCAGAAGTCACAGTATCGCATTGTAGATACGATCGTTTTTTGGCCGAGATTACAATGTAACTATTTGTTATTTTTGTAAAATAAACTTGAAGGCGTAAAATAAAGTTTAAAGGGCTGGTACTGTTTTATTGCACCAGCTCTTTATTATTATTTTGTCGTTACTACGCCAGTTTGGGTTCCTGACAGCACAACGTCTGCTCCGCGTGCAGCAAACAAACCATTTGTCACTACGCCAACCAGGGCGTTAATCTGTGTTTCTAATGCTTTTGGATCGGTGATTTTCATGCCATACACATCGAGGATGATATTGCCGTTATCAGTCTTTACGCCTTCACGGTAAACCGGGTCACCGCCGAGTTTAACTAATTCACGCCCTACGTAAGAACGCGCCATAGGGATAACTTCGACCGGTAATGGGAAATCGCCTAATACGTCGACATTTTTAGTGTCATCAATGATACAGACGAAGGTTTTCGCTACTGCTGCCACGATTTTTTCACGTGTCAGTGCTGCACCGCCACCCTTGATCATGTTTTTCGCATCATCAATTTCATCTGCGCCATCAACATAAATATCGAGTTGAGCGACACTGTTTAAATCAAAGACTTCAATACCAAGTGCTTCCAGGCGCTGAGTTGAAGCGATAGAGCTAGAAACTGCACCCTTGATGTCTTCTCTAATTGTGCCTAAAGCATCAATGAAATGATTAACCGTTGAACCGGTACCAACACCGACGATGCTATCCTTTTCAACGTATTCCAGCGCGGCCCAGCCGGCTGCTTTTTTTAATTCATCTTGAGTCATGTTTTATCCACTTTGATTTATTTGGCTATGATTTCGCTGGGATTATAGCCAGCATAATGGCTGAATGCCAGTCTCACTCCAAACTAGTTAGTTAGGAGGTGGAGGGATACGGCACTGCGCACTGCTAAAAATCACACTTTTTGAGGGGGTAATGATCGCGGTGAGCGGCATATCCCAAGGCGCATGGGGCAGGCTGTGATGTTGCTGGCAATCGTGAGCCAGACCGATAATCGAGGGCGCAGAACCACCGGGGCGGATAAAATTTTGCTGGGCGATGGTGCGATCATAATAGCCGCCGCCCATGCCCAAACGGTTACCGTCCTGATCAAAGGCCACTAATGGGCTGCAGACAATGTCTAATTGCAGGTACGGCATCACTTGGCTGACATCCAACTTGGGTTCGTCAATGCCGTATTTATTTTTTATTAGTGGGGTATCTGGGGTTAACCGGGTGAACAATAGATGCTTGTGACTAAAGGGATGCAAAATGGGAATATAGACTTGTTTGCCTTGCTGCCAGCACCAGTTGATCACGGCCTGAGTATTGAGTTCACCGTCATTATGTAAATACAGTGCAATATGGGTGGCCTGGAAAATTACCTGATGTTGTTGAAACTGTTTGACCAGATCAGTCGCCGCCTGCTGCTGCTGCTCGGCAGATAGTTGCCTTCGGCGTTGGCGGATCTCGTTTCTTATTTTATTTCTGGCTTGGTGCCCGATATCGGCCTCTTTTTCGGTAAGAATGCCGGCATTTGACTGACTGAATTTGGGCATCGGCAAAATTCTAAATCGGCAAAAGGAAGAGGGCCCCAGGGTGCGGCTACAGGTATCGTCCTGAACCCGAAGGTTCAGGTTGGCATCCAAGCTATTACCGCAGGCTCCTCAGAACGAGCTGAGTTTGCACAATAGCAATAGGAATGGACACCTAAAATGTGATTATCGGCTCAGGGACGCAACCCACACACCAATCACCCCAGGGTTTTTTGTTATACTGTGATTATTCTTGATTGTAATTAAGCGTTGTTATCAGTATCGAGTGCGATTTCATGTCGCATTTCGCTTGATTCTGGCTCAATTTTGTTATCAACTAAAGCTTGTTCAATAGTATGTTGCAACAGCTTAATTCGATCATCCACAGTATTTGTATATTCAGTATTTTTTTGGCGCTCTAGGCGTAACTCATGACAAAAGTTTAATGCCACCATTACAGCCAAGTGTTCCAGATTTTTATTATTGCTACGGCTCTGTAATTCTTGCAGTTTAGTATTTAGCAAATGAGTAGATTGATGTAATTCATCAACTTCATCAGTGGGGCTGCCAACCTTGAAGGGGCGACCCAATATTGTAATGTCAACCGCAGTTGTACTCATTGCTTCACTCTAGCTTAAATTCTAGTTTAAATCTGTCTGCAAGGGCTTAATTAAGCGCGTTAGGCCGATGTCTTGAAATGACTATATCCCGCAATAGTGAGCATTGCAAGGGCTTATCCTGCCGAAATTCCAAGGAGTGGATCTAGATTAAGCAAGTTGCCCATAATTCCAGCAACTTAGGCGTTATATCACAGACCCTGACGCTGACTTTTGTCACGCAACAGGCTTTTAACTAACTGTTTTGCTCTAATTTAGGCAGTTTAATTTTAGCAAAAGCAGTATCGGATTGCACTTGGGTATCTGTAACGTTCAGGGCTTCCTGCTGCTTTAGCACCCGTTTTTTCTTCGCTTCAACCTTCGCTAACCAGATCAACGGAATAATAATAAAGGCGGTGCCGATCGCCATGCCAATATCCGGCACCTCATCAAACCAAAGTAAACCCACGGCGACAGCGGCTAATAAACCGCTGTACTCGGCGCTGGCAATTTTGCTGGCTTCGCCAGAGCGGTATGCCAGCACGCAAAAACCGGCATAGATTAATATGAAGGCACTTGAACCTGCGGCGGTTAACAGCGGCGCCCAGTCCCAGGGTTTGTTTTCCCACACCGCTAAACCCAGCGCTGCAGGCATACCCACCAGGTTGGTGAGTAATAATGTTTGAAAGACCGTCTGATGTTTGGGCAATTTGCGGATCAATAAGTTATTTGCCGCTAGTGTAAAGGCCACGATGAGCGCAGCGATGGCAGCCCAGTCGAGCTGGGTAGGGCGGATCACGATAAGCACACCGATAAAGCCCACTACGCCGGCAGTGACGGAATGAAAGGTTAATTTTTCCTGAAACAAAAACATGGCTAATGGCAGCATGATCAAGGGCGCAGCATAGAAAATAGCGTTCACGGTGGCGAGCGGCATTGAATTAATGGCGATCACCATAAAGATAGCGCCGAACAGCCAGATGTGACCGCGCAGGGCGTGCCATTTAAACCCGTCGGCAAAACTCTCTTTACTGCAGCCCAGACAAAACGGTAGCAAAATCAATACAGCTGTTAACTGGCGAAAGAATACAAACTGGTAAACCGCGCTGTCTTCGGGCAACGTTTTGATTAGGGCGTCAGAAAAAACCGCAACGATATTACCAATAATAAGTAAGGTCATGGCAAATCCAACAGACATCTTCGGCATTTTGGGGCTCCTGCTACGCTTTGTAGCGTTTTTTGTGGTTAATAGTTGTGGTAAATAATGATATAAAAAACTGGCTTAAATCAGCCAGAAACGTGATGTTGGTAGCATATTTCAAAAGGTGGGATGAAGTATAATGATAAAAATAATTTTAGTATGAGTTTAACTAATAATGAAATTACCTCCTCTACGGGCGCTGCAGTGCTTTGAAGCGGTGGCTCGCTTAAACAGTTTTTCCAAAGCGGCAGATAACCTCAATGTCACCCAAAGTGCGGTGAGTCATCAAGTGCGTTTGTTAGAAGAGTACCTGGGTGAATCGATGTTTATTCGTCGCGGCCGTACTCTGGCGTTAACCGAGGTTGGCGAACGTTATTTTGAAGAAGTGAGTCATTCGTTATGCAGTTTATCTAATGCTAGCCAACTGATCCGGGAAGGTAAATCCGGTAAAATTCGTCTGGCGTTATATAGCTCGCTGGCAGTGAAGTGGCTGATCCCGCGCTTGGGTAATCTGCGCAAGCAATACCCGGAAATAGAATTAACCCTGAATATGATTGCCGATGATCCGGATTGCAGTGATCAGGTCGCCGATTGTTTTATCACTGTGGATCCACCTAAGCGAAATTTTGTCAGTCAGTTTTTGTATGCCGAACGCCTGTATCCGGTGTGTGGCAGCAAGTTGTGGCAGCAGATCCAGGATAAACCCCTGCCGGAAGCGCTGTGGCAGCACCCGTTACTCTCTGTTGAATCCTTCTATCCGGGTGAAGATTTGGGGGAAGACTGGCTACGCTGGTGTCAGCTTGGTGGTTTTGAATTACCCAAAACAGTCAGGATCAATCACTTCAGTCATATGTTAATGGCCGCCGAGGCGGCGAAGTATGAGCAGGGTATTACGCTGATCAACCACTATCTGATGAATGATCAGGACCGTCAGCATAATTTTGTCCGCATACCGATGCATGAGTTGCTAACTGGCGATAACTTTTATTTTGTTTATAAAAAATCACGGGCACAGCAAACCGATCTGGTGAAACTGGGGCGCTGGCTGAAGCAGCAGTGTTATGAACAGGAGCTGGAATCCTCACGAATGCAGGACGATTGATATCCGTTATGGCCTTGATATTGGCGAAATGGTAAGATAGTGGCTAATAATTTAAAAAATTTAACCTATTGTAAGGTCCAATAATGGATAATGTAAAACTTCCCCTCTTTGCTGAACTTAGTCACCAGCTGCAACAAAGTGATCTCCTGGTAAGCCCGGCCGACGTGCACGGTGTTATCTGTGGTTTATTGTGTGGTGGTATTAAGTTAGATAATAAAGCCTGGTTAGAACCCTTCGATGAATTGATCAACGAAGGTCTGGGTATTGCTGACTCGCTGCAGCCTACATTGGATGTGCTCTACAGCAGCAGTGAATCTTCATTAAAAGATATTACCCTGGGATTTGAACTGCTTATTCCTGATATGGATCAACCGCTCGCGACGCGGATGGAAGCGATGGCCGAGTGGGTACAAGGTTTTCTGGGTGGTTTTGGCATGGTGCATTCATCTACCACTACAGCCAGTGCCGATGTGCAGGAACTGATCACCGATTTCGCCAATATTGCGCAACTTTCACTCGATGATGATGACGAAGAGAGTAATGACGTTGAAGAAGCGTTTTATGAGGTTGTTGAATACATCCGCATGGGCGCAATGTACTGTTTCAGCGAGCTGGCTGATTCTGGCGCTGAGGCAGCGCCAGTACTGCACTAGTGATTCGTCATAATTAAACGTGCACGAGTCGAAAGTGGTCATAAGATTATCCGCAAACACATAGTTTGCGGTTTACCTCCCCTTAGCAATCATGACCAGTACATCTGGTCATGATGGTTAAGGCAGGTAAGACAGGACAAGGAGTGTTTTATGTCTTTTATTAATAAATTTACCCGTAAGTTTGGCGCAGCGACGCCACCCGTATCAAGTCAATCTTGGCCAGAAACGGCATTCAATGCACAGCAACACCAGCAGAGAAATAGCCAGTTTACTACGGCCTATCAAGCCATTTCTGATCCCCAGCAGGCATTTAATTATTGTCGCACTCAGGCCGATGAGGGTGTGGTGCAGGCGTTATATCTACTGGCACTGCAATATGAAAAAGGCAATGGCGAGAAGGCTTTCCTGCAGGAAGCGTTGTCCTGTTATCACCGCGCTGCCCAGTGCGGCCATGCCGAATCACTGTTTAATCTCGGCCTGTTACAGTTGCAGGGCACATCAGGTAAACCCAATGCGGTGCTTGCCTTTAACTACTTTGAGCAGGCAGCAAAATTGGGTCTAGCGCAGGCGCAGTATAATCTGGCCAGTATGCTGGATCAGGGGGCGGGTTGCTTTCAGGATCAGGCGTCTGCGTTTAGTTGGTATAACAAGGCAGCCGAACAGGGTTATACCCAGGCCTGGAATCATATTGCGGTGATGTATTATCGGGGTGAAGGTGTGCCTCAGGATAAACTGCACGCCTATGCCTGGACGCTGCTTGCCGCCAAGGCTGGCGTCGAGGAAGCGATTGCTGCCGAGCCGGAAATGACCCAGGCGCTGTCATCGACGGAAGTATTAGTCGGTAAAGCCCAATTTGAGCATTTACAGCAAGGATTTGTCCAATTTCTGCCAATCGATGTGCGGATGAGCAGTTAGACCGTGAAGGTGGTTATCTTTTGGCTTACCAAGCTGGCCTCTGCGTTAGCATTTTGAATGCTCAGGGGTATAGTGGTATAGTTTTGTAGGTAAATAGTTTTATTGCATTCATTTTTATAACTTGTTTTAGGATACAGATGTCAGTGGTTGAATATGATATTGCAATTGTTGGTGCGGGTATGGTCGGGGCAACCCTCGCCCATGCGGTGAGCCAAATTCAGCGGCCTGATGGCAGAAAACTGTCTATTGCGCTGATTGACGCCAACCCCCTCACAACCAGTGAACACCCGGGTTTTGATGCGCGGGTGATCGCCTTGTCTTACGGCTCGCAGCAGATCTTACAGCAATTTGATCTGTGGCAGCGCATTGCGCCTATGGCCACCGCAATTAAGCATATCCATGTTTCCGATCGGGGTCACTGGGGTTTTACCCGACTCGATCACAGTGAATATAACCTGCCCGCATTGGGTCAGGTGATTGAACTGCAAACGGTTGGGCATATATTGCAAACGGCACTGACAGAAACTAGCAGTGCTAAGGGCTATGTTAAAAGCGGTGTTAACAGCAGTGTTAAAAACGGGACTAAAAAAAGTGTTAACTGGTATTGCCCCAACAAATTAGTGGCTATCGACCGCCAGATTGAGCATACCGACGTGATACTTGATGACGGGCAGCGACTGCGCTGTAAGCTGTTGGTGGGTGCCGATGGCAATCAATCGATGGTGCGGCAGTTAACGCATGTGCCGATTGAAGTGACCGATTTTGAACAGACCGCGATCATTGCTAATGTACAAACCAGTAAAACCCATGAAGGCAAGGCGTTTGAACGCTTTACCGATACTGGACCACTGGCATTATTACCGATGTCAAATCAGCGCAGTTCCCTGGTATGGTCGGTACGTAGCGATCAGGCCGAGGAGATCATGGCGTTGGATGACGCCGCGTTCCTGGCGCGATTACAGCAACGCTTTGGTTACCGCTTAGGTAAATTTATTAAAATGGGCCAGCGCTTTTCTTATCCGTTGTTATTAACGGAAGCGCTTGAGCCGATCCAGTATCGTAGCGTGGTGATAGGCAATGCGGCACACGCACTGCATCCGATCGCGGGGCAAGGTTATAACCTAGGACTGCGGGATGTGGCGGTATTGCAGCATCAGATAGCAACGGCATTTTTGGCCGGGCAGGATGTGGGTTGTAGCGCCGTTACCCAAGGTTACTGGAAAAAACGCAAACCGGATCATCAAAAAACCATCTGGATGACAACCTCGTTGGCCACCCTGTTTGCCAATAATTACGCACCGCTGGTGGCGGCTCGTAATCTGGCCTTGCATACCATGGGTTATAAACCGGAATATAAACGACCATTGGCTCGCCAGGCACTCGGCGCGTTTGAATTATTTTAAGTTAGGATGTTGAATATGCAGTCTTATGATATTGCAGTTGTGGGCGGGGGCATGGTCGGACTTGCTTTTGCTGCGGCGCTGAAAGACACCACACTCAAGGTAGTGGTGATTGAAGGTAACGAGATTGATCTGGAACTGGGTGAACAGCCCGACTTGCGGGTCAGTGCTCTGAGCCGGGCGAGTCAAAATATTTTACAAAATCTGGATGCCTGGGGCGGTATCGAAACACGCCGCAAGCAGGCTTACAATGCCATGCAGGTGTGGGATCGGGACGGTTTTGGTCGCATCGATTTTGATGGCAGCGCATTGATGACCGATACCCTGGGTCACTTGGTCGAAAACAAGGTGATCCAGCTGGCGTTATTAGAGCAGATTGAAAAAGCAGGCAATATCACCCTGTTGACCAGCACCAAGATCCGTAAATTAAGCCAAAATGCTGAGGCGGTCTGGTTAACGCTCGAGGGTCAGGAACCGGTTTATGCCAAGCTGATTGTTGGTGCCGATGGCGCTAATTCCTGGACGCGCCAGCAGGTGAACATTCCGCTGGTCAGCTGGGACTATAATCATTCAGCGATTGTGGCGAATATCCGCACTGTCGAGCCGCATCAAAATTGTGCGCGGCAGATCTTTAACCCGGAAGGGCCGCTGGCATTTTTGCCGCTGTGGCAGCCAGATTTGAGCTCTATCGTGTGGTCGTTGCCGCCGGAACGTGCAGCAGTGTTATTGGCGATGGATGAGGCCGATTTTAATAAAGCCTTAACTGTGGCATTTGATGGTCGCCTGGGTGTCTGTCAGGTAGAAGGGCAACGTCAGTCATTTCCATTGAAAATGCGCTATGCCCGCAGTTTTGCCACCGACCGGGTTGCCTTGATCGGTGACGCGGCCCATACCCTGCATCCGCTGGCGGGGCAGGGCGTGAATCTGGGACTGCTGGATGCAGCGAGTTTGGCGCAGTGCGTATTGGCTAACCATCAACAACAGAAAGATATTGGTGCTCATCGCAACTTGCGTGAATTTGAGCGCTGGCGTAAAACAGAAGCAGCGGTGATGATCGCCAGCATGGAAGGATTGAAGCGGTTATTTAGTGGCAGTCATCCGGCGAAACGGCTGTTTCGCGATGTGGGGTTAACCTTGTCCAATGTGCTGCCTGGGGTGAAACTGCAATTTATTAAACGGGCCATGGGTCTGGATGGTGAGCTGCCAGAACTGGCAAAATGATGAGAATAACTAATGCAAATCAGTTTTTGCATTAGTTATTATAATGAATAAGGTCTAATTTCCACTATTTTCTCTAGTTAAATCCTTTCATATCTATAGCTTTGTTGGTATTTTTACCTAGCTGGTTATAATTTTGTGTGATCTATCACTTCATTGTTCTATCTCGAAGACTTTTTAAGCTGATAAAGTGCTAACGTAACTTATACCCTTGCTAGACTTTACATTAGATTTTCTATCCCTGAATTAGTTCTACCGGATGC
Source organism: Moritella sp. (assembly GCA_047628235.1). Classification (GTDB taxonomy): domain Bacteria; phylum Pseudomonadota; class Gammaproteobacteria; order Enterobacterales; family Moritellaceae; genus Moritella. The sequence continues at coordinate 4,124 of JBLHPA010000079.1, read as the reverse complement.
GATCTATGGGTATAATTGCGGCACTGTCGCCAAATGATTATTTGAGTGTGCATTAAATGATGACTAGATTGTAATGATAGATCGTAATAACCGTTATGTGATCGCGATGACATTTTATTTGATCACCGCGATGGCACTCATGTCTTGATTAATTATCGTCAATAGAAGGAATTAAAGAATGGCTCAACAAACGGTACTGTTCCCGAAGCACGTTGAAGCTGGGGCAAAAATGGTGGACTTCCATGGTTGGGATATGCCAATCAATTACGGTTCCCAGATTGCTGAACATAATGCTGTGCGTGAAGATGCGGGCATGTTCGATGTTTCTCATATGACCATCGTTGATATTAAAGGTGCTGACGCCAAACCGTTCTTGCGTTATTTACTGGCCAATGATGTGGCTAAACTCACTGTTTCTGGCAAGGCCTTGTATACCGGCATGCTGCAACATGATGGCGGCGTAATTGATGATCTTATCGTGTACTTCTTCAGTGATGACGACTACCGTTTGGTGGTTAACTCGGCAACGCGGGTAAAAGATCTGGCCTGGATCAATCAGCAAGCGGCTGAGTTTGCTGTCACTGTTACCGAGCTGCCAGAACTGGCGATGATCGCGGTGCAGGGACCCAATGCCAAAGCCAAAGCGGCGGCCGTGTTTGATGCGGCGCAAAATGCGGCAGTAGAAGGCATGAAACCTTTCTTTGGGGTGCAGTCGGGTAATTTGTTTATTGCCACGACGGGTTATACCGGTGAAGCGGGTTATGAAATCGTATTACCACAAGACGCTGCCTGTGAGTTATGGCAACGGCTGGTGGACGTGGGTGTAGTACCTTGCGGTCTGGGTGCGCGTGATACGCTGCGTCTGGAAGCTGGCATGAACCTGTACGGTCTGGATATGGATGAAACGGTTTCGCCATTAGCCGCCAACATGGGCTGGACGATTGGCTGGGAACCACAGGAACGTGACTTTATTGGTCGCACTGCGCTGACCGCGCAAAAAGCCGCGGGTACAGACAAACTGGTGGGCCTGGTATTAGAAAGTAAAGGTGTGTTACGTACCGGTCAGAAGGTTATTTTTGCTGATGCGAATGGCGGCGATTACGAAGGTGTGATCACCAGTGGTAGTTTCTCACCGACTTTAGGTTACAGTATTGCTTTTGCTCGAGTGCCTGCCTGCATCGGTGACACCGCCCAGGTTGAGATGCGCAAAAAACTGATGACAGTTAGCGTGACTAAACCGGCGTTCGTTCGTAACGGCAAAAAATTAGTCTAGTGGCTATAAAAATTAAAGTAGAGGCCCAAGTCAGTTCAGAATGTGACGTTTTGACGTGATTTGGGTGACGCTACATTTTGTTAATTACTAACAATAATTTATTAAATAGCAACAACAATCATTTAAGTAAAAAGCAACAAAAAGGAAGCTTTGACAATGAGTAATATTCCCGCTGAATTGAAATATGCAACGTCTCACGAATGGGTTCGTAATGAAGGCGACGGTACCTTTACAGTTGGTATCACTGAACATGCACAGGGTTTATTAGGTGACATGGTTTTTGTTGACCTGCCTGATGTGGGTGATGAGATTGATGCCGGTGAAGATTGCGCTGTCGCAGAATCGGTAAAAGCCGCATCAGATATCTATGCACCGATCAGTGGCAAAATTGTCGCGATCAATGAAGCGTTGGAAGATTCGCCTGAATTGGTTAACTCCGACGCGTTCAGCGAAGGTTGGTTGTTCCGCGTGAAAGCGTCGAATGAGAGCGAACTCGATGCGTTGCTCGATGCTGACGGTTATGCCGAGTCTATCGAAGACTAGATTTGTGTCAAAACCCTGAGTTGTCTCGGGGTTTTTTGTATTGATAACAAACTGAAGATTTATATACAGGGAATAGCATGAAAACCCATACCCCACTTGCACAGTTAGAGCAGATTGATAATTTTGCACGTCGCCATATTGGTCCGTGTGACGCAGAGACAGCGGCGATGTTAGCCAATGTTGGTGCTGATTCGCTGGATGATTTAATTCAGCAAACCGTGCCGAGTTCGATCTTATTACCGGAAGATATTGTGGCCGGGCAAGCACTGTCTGAGGTTGCTGCACTGGCGCAGTTAAAAACGATTGCGTCAAAAAACACGGTTAATAAGAGCTACATTGGTATGGGCTATTACGGTACGAATGTGCCGAATGTGATCTTGCGTAACGTATTTGAAAATCCGGGTTGGTATACGGCCTACACGCCTTACCAGCCTGAGATTGCGCAGGGCCGCTTAGAGGCGCTGCTTAATTTCCAAACCATGACGTTAGATCTGACGGGCATGGATCTGGCGAGCGCGTCGTTACTTGATGAAGCGACGGCGGCGGCTGAAGCGATGACCCTGTGTAAACGGGTATCGAAAAATAAAAAATGTAATACCTTCTTTATCGCCGACAACGTGCACCCACAGGTGTTTGATGTGATGGTGGAGCGTGCTGAGCATTTTGGTTTTACCATTGTGTCTGGGCCAGCGGATGAAGCGCCGCAGCATGATCTGTTTGGTGCGGTACTGCAGTATCCAGACACCAACGGTGTGGTTACTGATATTGCTGACATCATTGCGGCTATCCAGGCGAACAAGGGTGTGGTTGCGCTTGCGACTGATCTGCTGGCGCTGACGATGCTTAAATCACCGGCTGAATTGGGCGCAGATGTGGCGTTCGGTAGTTCGCAGCGGTTCGGCGTACCGATGGGTTACGGCGGTCCACATGCGGCGTTCTTTGCGACGAGTGATAAGTATAAACGCTCGATGCCGGGTCGTATTATCGGTGTGTCTAAGGATACCCGTGGTAAACCGGCGCTGCGTATGGTTATGCAGACGCGTGAGCAGCATATCCGTCGCGAGAAGGCGAATTCTAATATTTGTACGGCGCAGGTATTGCTGGCTAATATGGCGAGTTTCTATGCGGCGTATCACGGTCCTGAAGGGCTGAAAGACATTGCTAAGCGTGTACACAGATTTACCGATTTATTAGCAGCTGGTTTGATTAAGGGCGGTTTAACGCTTAATAGCGATAGCTGGTTTGATACTATTTCGCTGCCACTGGCGAATAAAGCGGAAGTGGTTGCGCGTGGTACGGCGGCGGGCATTAATTTCCGCATCGAACAAGCCGGTCAGATCGGGATCAGTTTGGATGAAACGGTGACTCAGGCGGACCTGTTGGTGTTGTTTGATGTGATACTGGGCGCTGGGCACGGTTTGACTGTGGATGCGTTAGAAGCGCAATTAGTGGCAGAGAGCGCCGCTAATGGCAGCGGTTCTATTCCGGCGTCACTGGTGCGTGAATCGGCATTTTTGACTCATCCTGTGTTTAATACCCATCATTCTGAAACTGAGATGATGCGTTATATTAAGTCACTGGAGAATAAAGATCTGGCGTTGAATCATTCGATGATCTCGTTGGGTTCTTGCACCATGAAGCTGAATGCTGTGGCAGAGATGCTGCCGGTTACCTGGCCTGAATTCAGTAACATGCATCCGTTCTGCCCGAGTGATCAGGCGGTGGGTTATAAGGTAATGATTGATCTGCTGGAAAGCTGGTTGCTGAGCATTACCGGTTATGATGCGATGTCGATGCAGCCTAATTCGGGTGCGTCGGGTGAGTATGCGGGTCTGTTGACGATCCGTAAATATCATGAATCGCGGGGCGAAGGCCACCGTAATGTCTGTCTGATCCCGAGCTCGGCGCACGGAACTAATCCGGCATCGGCACAGATGGCGGGTCTGAAGGTGGTGGTGACTAAGTGTGATGAGAACGGCAATGTTGATTTAGCTGATCTGCGTGAAAAAGCGGAAGAGGTTAAAGATAAGCTAGCTGGTATTATGATCACGTATCCATCGACCCACGGTGTGTATGAAGAGACCATTCAGGAAGCGTGCGAGATCATTCATGAGTGTGGTGGTCAGGTGTATCTTGACGGTGCGAACATGAATGCGCAGGTGGCGTTAACCTCTCCGGGTTTCATTGGTTCGGATGTGTCGCATCTTAACCTGCACAAGACCTTTGCTATCCCCCATGGCGGCGGCGGTCCGGGTATGGGGCCTATCGGCGTGAAAGCGCATTTGGCACCGTTCTTAGCGGGTCACTG
>JBLHPA010000078.1:0-13231 GCA_047628235.1 Moritella sp. | reverse complement strand
CTGGATTGTAGTGAGTTGACCATAACAGGTGGGCGCGACTGGCTTGTACAACAATAGGATTAAATCGCGGCTTCGCGCGATCTATCCTTATTCGTTATATTTTAACTAATAGCTACACTAACATAGCTTTTAACACGGATTCATATTCAGCAGGAATTACACGCATTCCTAAAGCTTTAGTTTTATACCAACGAATAAAATCAGAATCAGTTATTGCTAATGGGGGGTCTAATAATTTTAGTTCGCCATCCTTTTCATATTCCACTGTATTTTTATAATCAAATTTTCCGAGCCATTTACCACCTGCTTTTCGAAAGCATTCAGTACATTTGTAGCGATAAGCGAGTTTATAAATATTTTTTCTACCCACCTTTTCTTTTTCAATGACGTAAACATACGCACCTTCTGCCGCCAATTCTGCTTCATTCTTTTTGCTGGTGTACGAAAATGGCACTTTTCGAACGTCTTTATAGATACTTGTTACAGGACCCTGATCCTCTGGAAGATGCCCTACAATATAAGAACTCATAAATCCTCTCTAAAAATATAACAATTAAGCATTTATCTATTGTCTCACGCATGATGAGATAAATGCGCCGTTGAACGGAGCCGCTTAACTCGATCTATATGGGATTTTTTATTTCGCATAAAACAATTATAACGTGTTTTATTGAGAGATATTCCATTAAACAAGCTTACAACACCAATAGTCTTTCTAAATTTAAACTAAAGTCACTCTTTAGACTACTTTTTTCAAGCAATATTAAAATGAGTTTGCTTGGCATTTTATTTCAACACTTAGTCAAATAGTGGGCGTCATCACTGCCTCTTTCGAAATGCCAAATACATACCATTAGTGTTAATTATGCCCAATGCGATCATGCTAGTGTGATGGCATACCGGACATTTTCACGTATTCAGTCGAGGGATTTTTCTTACACAGTTTGCCATAAACCATAATAGCGTAACCGCATAGGCCTTTAGGTAATATGTGCAATATGAACCGTCGTAACAATTCACTTGTACCAGAACGAATAAAGCCCCCGATTAAGGAGGCTTTATTCAGACTTGCGCTAACAATCCATTATAGGACGCTAACCAGTATTAACCTTTCACCCCACCGGAAGTAAGGCCACCAACTAACCAACGCTGTGCCAATAAGAACACCGCGGTGATAGGCAGTGCTGACAGTACAGCTGCAGCAGCAAAGTCACCCCACAAATAGTTTTGCGGATACAGGTATTGTTGCATGCCTACAGCCAGGGTATAACCATTCACATCCGATAATAACAGTGATGCCACTGGCACTTCGGTTACTGCGCCAATAAATGACAGGATGAATACAACAGCTAAAATAGGCACAGACAATGGCAATAATACCAAACGGAATGCCTGCCAAGGCGTTGCACCATCTAATGCTGCGGCCTCTTCTAATGAATTATCAATGGATTCAAAGTAGCCCTTAATAGTCCACACATGCAGGGCAATACCCCCTAAATAGGCGAAGATCAAACCGCCATGGGTATTCAAACCAAGAAAGGGGACATACTGACCAAGCTTGTCAAACAAGGCATAAAAAGCAACCAGAGCCAGTACAGCCGGGAACATCTGAAAGATCATCATTGCTTTAAGAATGGTTTCTTTACCGCTAAAACGTAACCGAGCAAATGCATAAGCCGAGGTTGTTGATAGTGAAACGACTAAGATGGAAGTGATTCCAGCCACCTTCACTGAATTCCATAACCACAGTAGTACTGGGAATGGCGGCGGTGTTACCGAGCCATCCGCATCGGTCACCGAAAAACCAAGGGCTAAACGCCAGTGATCCAGCGACGGCACCGAGGGGATAATTTCGCCTGTGGCGAAGTTACCATCACGAAATGAGATAGCGATAACCATGACCAGTGGGAATAGGATCACCACCAGCAGGGTGATAAGTGCGAGATGTGCAGCCCACACCCGATATTTTAATGAGTTACCTTGTACCATTGCCATAATATGATTCCTTACTTTACGTTGGCTATTTTTCTGACAGCTTAGCGAAACGAAGATTAAATAATGCGAGACCACCGACCAATAGGAAAATAAGCGTGGTAATTGCACTGGCTAAACCAAAGTCCTGCCCACCCGAGCCTTCAAAGGCGATGCGGTAGGTATAACTGACTAACAGATCCGTATAACCGGCCGGTTCACTGGTACCGATCATGTTTGGTCCACCTTGGGTTAATAACTGGATCATCACAAAATTATTAAAGTTGAAAGCAAAACTGGCAATCATCAAGGGGGCTAATGGTTTTACCATCATTGGCAATGTGATGTTTCTAAAGTTTTGCAGCGGGCCTGCGCCATCCAATGCAGATGCTTCATACAGATCATCGGGAATGGCTTTTAACATACCCATACATAGGATCATCATGTAAGGGAAACCGAGCCAGATATTAACAATTAACACCATGACTTTTGCTGACAAGGGATCAGAGAACCAGGTCGGTGAAATGCCAAATAATGCATCCAATACCAGATTAATCTCACCAAAACTTTGGTTGAATAAACCTTTAAAGATCAAGATAGAGATAAATGAAGGTACCGCATAGGGCAAAATCAGCAACATGCGATAAGCGGCACGTCCGCGCAACGCTTCCCATTGTACGATACTCGCCAACACCATGCCGATAATAAGGCTTATGCCAACCGATAATACCGAAAACACCACGGTCCAGATAAAGATACTGACAAAGGGTTCTTTGATCCCGTCATCGTTCCAAATTCGTTCAAAGTTAGCGGTGCCAACCACAACACTGAAGCCCGGTGATACTGGATTACCGGTATAGTTGCCCGCACCGTCGATGGTTTGATAAAAACCGGTCTCCATATTCGGCAACAGAATTTCATGCGTTTGATTGCTGACGAGAGTAGTGCCGTCTTTTCTTAGGGTATACAGGGGTTGCACCGCAGCAAATTTACGCAATCCGCTCATGCGGATCGCGTTGCCGTTCGGCAGGACTAAATCAAGGGTACCTAGGGTAGCGCGGTAGCTGACAATCTCTTTTATCTTTGCTTTTGTACCAGCAACTGCATCAATAGGGCTAAGCTCAAGACGCTGCTCTGCTGATGTTGCCAGATTAATAGTATCTGTGACTAAGAGTTGCTTGCCGTCTTTAACGGCTAAGCGGTAACCGTCTTCGCTGCGATACAGATCAAATTTATAACTCACACCACTTTGGTAGGTGCGGTCTAACAGCACTGATTGCGCCCGCTCAAACGACAGCTGGTTTTTGGCACTGTAATTGGTAAAGGCGATCCCCACGGTATAAACCAAAGGGAAAATAATGAATAAGATCATCCCGGCAATACCTGGGAAGATATAACGGTGTGCGTAAGTTTTCTTACTGCCAAAAATAAACAGCCCTAACGACGTTAAGACAAGCGTTAATACTGCAAACGATGTTTCGCCACGTGCGTACATAACAACGGCCGCATAGCCATTAACTAATCCGATAAGGGTAAGAATAAACCACTTTAGAAGACGCGTAGAACTTAACGAAGAACTTAATGTTGAATTGACTTGTTCTGAAGTCTGTTGGGATTCCGGCGTATCGCCCAGAATTTCTGATACTTTAACAGTCTGCATGGAAGAACCTACCTGATAAACAGCAAGAGGAGAGATAGCCTCTCCTCACATTTCATTTTTTTGTATTACTTTTATTATTTTTTATGGCTATGCGATCACTTAGTCATCTGTTTTTCTGCATCAGTTAATGCTTCAGAAATAGATTGACGACCATCAACAATATTAACGATGGCATTTTTAGCCGCGCCCCAGAACGCATTCATTTGCGGGATGTTCGGCATAATTTCACCATTCATTGCATTTTTCATGGTTGCCGCAATACGCGCATCACCATCCAGTTCTTTTTGGAACGATTTAAGCGCGACGGCACCCAGTGGTTTATCCTTGTTCACTTGTTTCAGACCTTCATTCGTCATCAAGTAGTTTTCAAGAAACTCAACCGCAAGATCTTTGTTTGGCGACGCCGTACTAATACCAGCAGTAAGTACACCAACGAAAGGCTTAGAAGAATTACCGTTAAATTTAGGTAGTTCAGCAACACCATAGTTAAGGCCGGATTTTTCTACGTTACCCCATGCCCAAGGACCATTAATGGTCATGGCAACATTACCTTTGTTAAACTCTGATTCAGAGACTGAGTAGTCCATATCTGGAGAGATAACACCATTTTTAATCAGTTTAGTGAGCAACTGCATGCTGTTTTTCACGCCTTTATTATTAATGCCGACATCTTTCACATCATAACCAGTGGCATTTACTTTAAAAGCATAACCGCCGTCAGCGGCCATGAGTGGCCAAGTGAAGTACGGTTCTTTTAGATTCCACATGATAGCAGATTTGCCCTGCTTCTTGAGTTTCTTATCGAGTGCCGCAACGTCTTCCCAGTTTTTCGGCGGTGTTGCAACCAAGTCCTTATTATAGATAAGTGACAGTGATTCAACTGCTACCGGGTAACCAATGTATTTACCGTCATATTTTACTGCATCCCAGGTAAAATCAATCAGGCTGTCTTTAAATTCTTGTGACGGTTTTATTTCAGCCAATAAACCGGCTTCTGCATAACCACCGAAACGATCGTGAGCCCAAAAAATAATATCAGGACCATCGCCAGTAGACGCAACTTGCGCAAACTTGTCTTGTAAGCCATCAGGATGGGCGACAGTAACCTTGATACCGGTATCTGCTTCAAACTGTTTACCGACTTCAGCCAGACCGTTGTAACCTTTGTCACCATTAATCCAAATTGTTAGCTGGCCTTCGTCGATAGCTGCGTGGGCAGCTAAAGAAGTCATTGCTGTTATCAGTGCTACAGCAGTTAAGGTTTTTTTCATTACATACATCCTTATTAAATTTGCTTTAACGCTTACCAGACAAGTCGTCTGTGTTGGATGCTATAGTTATATAAAAAACAACTGCTAACATCATCCTTATGTCTACGCCTTGAGCTAAGGAGATAAAAACCGTGAGCTTACTCTTATAATTCTATCAATAAGGTTAATTAATGCGGAAAAAATGAGATAGTCCGCACATAATTTTAGCATTTGGCACGCTGTAATCAGGCTAATAGGCAAAGTGTGATCTATGCACTCCTCCTCACTACTCCACCCTAAAAAATGTTTTTTGAGGATGATGTTGTAATGACCAATTTAAAACAAACTGTAACCATCCTAGAATGTTTGATGATGTAGATTCATCAGCAATCTGAACATATAATTTTGATAATATATAATTTTGATAAAGGACAAGCTAGATGGCAAATGTCACGTTAAGCAATGTATGTAAAGCATATGATGATGTACTTATTTCTAAGGACGTTGATCTTGAGATCAACGACGGTGAATTTGTCGTTTTCGTCGGTCCATCTGGCTGTGGTAAATCGACCCTACTGCGCTGCATCGCCGGTTTAGAAGACATTACCTCCGGCGACCTGTTTATTGGCGGAAAACGGATGAATGATGTTGAACCATCCAAGCGTGGTGTCGGCATGGTATTCCAGTCCTACGCACTTTACCCTCATCTCAACCTAACCGATAACATGTCATTTGGTTTGAAGCTGGCGAAAGCAGACAAAAAAGTAATCGAAGAACGGGTATCCCATGCCGCTGACATCCTGCAACTCACGCCACTGCTGGATCGTAAACCCAAATCACTGTCTGGTGGTCAACGTCAGCGCGTTGCTATCGGCCGCACCCTTGTGTCACAGCCAGAGGTTTTTCTGCTTGATGAGCCGCTGTCTAACTTAGATGCGGCATTGCGGGTGAAGATGCGGATCGAACTGGCTAAACTGCACAAGCAGCTTGGTTGCACCATGATCTACGTTACCCATGACCAGGTGGAAGCCATGACCATGGCAGATAAGATAGTCGTACTCGACAATGGTTTTGTGGCTCAGGTTGGAACCCCTTTGGATATCTACCATTATCCAAAGAATATTTTTGTGGCCGGTTTTATCGGTTCACCAAAAATGAACTTTATCAATGTGTTGATACAAACGGTAGAAGAAAAACAAGTTGAAATTTTACTGCCTAACTGCAAAACGTTCTGGATCCCGATTGACGGCAGCACTGTCACCGCTGGTTCGGAGATGACATTAGGTATTCGCCCTGAGCATTTAGTCTCGCTCGAACAGGCAGATGCCGTAGTTGAAGGGGACATTGTCGTGGTAGAAAAGCTCGGTCACGAAACTCAGGTCTACCTGCATATAGAAGGCAGCGAAGACGATGTCATTTATCGCGTGCCAGATACCCTATCTGTCGACGCAGGTGAGAAATTCAATATCGGTATTCCTGCCAACCGCTGCCACCTGTTCCATCAAGATGGCGTGGCCTGTCAGCGCTTGCATCCAGAGGTAACCAGCTAAGCTACTGATTATTCCTGCCTATCAGACTACACCAGCCCATCTTAAGATGGGCTTTTTTATAACTGTTTTTCAACACTCCCTTTTATGGCTACTTTTAATGCATGAACAAAAATAGCTATAATTTAGTACGTAAAGTCGATTACACTGATCACGTCAATAATACACCGACCAGCACCTATATATCATACAAGAGAGCATTAAATGCGTTGGACCATTTTCCGTAAGCTGTTTGTTTCCCTGTTATTGATCAGTTCAATTATGATGGTCGGCATGGCATTATTAATTAATAATAGCTTTCAGAACGGTCTGCAAACATACCTCAATCAAAGCGAAATTGAAAAAGTTGAAACCATGGCGCTGAGAATAACGCCATACTATTCCACGACTGAACAGTGGCAACGAATTCAGCAACGACCTCATTTGTGGGAAAAACTGTTGCGTAATATAGGTGAGCCACCAATAAACCGAAGGCCACACGGCGAGAGAAACAGCCAAGGGCATTCACGCCAGTCAGCAAGAGCAAGGAAAAATTTTGCACCACTCGCTGCCCGCCTCAATCTATTAAATCAAGATGGTAACTCCGTCATGGGTAATCCTAAAAACCTGCGTCGGAAACGGGGCGATCTGCAGTTAATTAAAGTAGCCATCATTAAAGATGAGCAGACGCTAGGCTGGCTTTCTATTGTCCAAAAAGAAAAAGTGAGTGGCCACTTAGCAGAACGTTTTTTACAACAACAAATGCATAACTTCTATTGGATTGCATTGTGGGCCGCCTTATTCTCTTTCATTGTCGCCGCAATCTTGGTTCGCCACTTTTTAAAACCCCTAAGCAGCCTGCATAAGGCAGCCAGCGCCTTATCAAATGGTAATTTTGATTATCAGATCAAGGTGCGGGGCAAAGATGAACTTGCAGAGTTATCGCTAGCTTTCAACTTATTAACTAACACGCTTAAATCGCAGAAAATGTCGAGAGAGCAGTGGTTATCCGATATCTCCCATGAATTACGCACGCCCATTGCCGTATTACTCAGTGAAATAGAAGCCATTGAAGACGGTATCCGCAAACCAGAGCCGAAATATATCAAGTCATTACATACTCAGGTATTAACCCTTACCCGTTTGGTTGATGACCTGTATGCGTTATCTCAATCAGATGCTGGCGTGCTTATCGATACATCACAAACGGTTGATCTGACGAATATAGTCAATAATATTGCCAACCAGAATGAGGTCCGTCTGGCGGATAAAGGGATCCATATAAATCGTTTATATACGCCCAATCAATCAATGCGGTTACAGGCAGATCCAAAATCATTGGCGCAACTCGTTGGCAATCTGTTTGAAAACAGTTACCGCTATACGGACCCAAACGGACAGGTCCAACTTTCATTACAGCAACGCAATAACAATATTGTATTTACCATTGAGGACAGTGTCCCCGGTGTGCCTGATAATGCCCTGCCAAAATTATTTGAGCGCTTGTATCGGGTCGATAAATCCCGCAGCAGAGCCAATGGCGGTTCTGGATTAGGCTTGTCTATCTGCCTGAATATTGTCAGTATGCATGGCGGTCAGATCAGTGCTGGACATTCCGCGCTGGGTGGCCTGAAAATAGACGTGTCGCTCCCTCTCTATTCAAACAATAAGGACACATTAAGTGATGCATAATACCGCTAAGACGATCCTAGTGGTGGAAGATGAGCCTTCCCTCGCTATCGTATTATGTGAATACCTAGCCCAGTCAGGCTTTCAAACACATATCATTGATGATGGTATGGACGTGATCGACTGGGTTAAACGGCACCAACCTGACTTGTTGATCTTGGATCTCATGCTACCCCATCGCGATGGCCTGGATATCTACCGAGAACTGCGCACATTTAGCCAGGTGCCTGTGGTGATGGCTACCGCCAGAGTCGACGAGATCGATCGTTTGTTGGGACTAGAGCTCGGCGCTGATGATTACATTTGTAAACCTTATAGCCCGCGTGAAGTGGTTGCCCGGATCAAAAATGTGTTACGCCGCAGTGCAGAAACGGTCCCGACCAAAACTGAACAAACACTTATTAATCAACCTCGGCCATCCAAATCAGGGTTAATTGTCGATGATAAGACCATGGAGGTCACGTTCGATAACCAGGACGTGACACTTACCCCTGCTGAATTTCGCTTGCTGCACTTTTTTAGTCAGCACCCCAGTCAGGTATTTAGCCGCGAGCAGTTGATGCAGAAAATTTATGCCGATAACCGCCTGGTCACAGACCGCACCATTGACAGTCATATTAAAAACTTACGCAAAAAATTACAGGACGCCGCGCCACACAGCGAATGTATCAAGTCTATATACGGTGTCGGTTATAAATTAGTGCTTTAGTTTTAAATTAGAGCTTCAGTTTTAAATTATAAATAAATGCTTTAAAAGCCAATCTCCTTATTTTCTCCATAATTCCTGCGCATTTGTTGGTTATATTCAAGTTGTAACCAACCAGATAACCAGAAACAAAGTGAGAAGATCATGAAAAAATCCCTATTTATAACGGCGACACTATTAGCCGCAGCAATCACCGCAACTTACGCTTATGCAGCACCAAACATGCGTCAACACCACATGTTTGAGCAGATGGATACCAATAACGATAATCAACTCGCCAAAAGCGAAGTAACGGGACGCCTTGCCGACAGTTTCGATAAACTCGACTGCAATGGCGATGGTTTCTTAACAAAAAATGAGTTGCCAAATAAAGGCAGGCATCAACAACGCCCGTCTTTTTCGACAATGGATGCTAATAATGACGGTCTAATCGCTAAATCTGAAGCGAGCGGTCGTCTAGCGGATAACTTCGATAAACTCGATAGCAATAATGACGGTTTCATAGCTAAGGACGAGCTACCAAACAAACGTAGACATCACCAAGGCATGCCGTTTGCCAAATTAGACACAAATAACGACGGCAAAGTAGCACAAGAAGAGATGATGCAACACTTTGAGAAGTTTGATGTCAACAACGATGGTTTCATCACAGAAGATGAGCGTCCGAGAAAAAGCCAGTACAGCAAAGGTAAACACCACAAAGGTGCGAGGTTTGCCAAAATGGATACCAATAACGACGGACAGCTCTCTAAGGATGAAGCACAAGGTCGCCTTGTAGAAAACTTCGAGCAATTAGATAGTAATGATGATGGGTTGTTATCAAAAGAAGAATTAACTAAGCGCGGTAATAGACATAATAGAAATTAATACGACAAATAGTCAAATGTAATTGGATAGATAGGCAATCAGATGAAGTCAAGGTAGGCCCTCTTGTCAGGAGGGTCTTTTCTCTGTCTGCAAACAAAAAAAGAACGGCTAAAAAACCACCCAAGGACTTTCTTGCATTATTTAGTTTACTCAGATATTACTACCAAGTTTCAACAACACCCCGATCAATAATACGCACTTAACTTCGGCCTTTTATTACAAAATATTCCGTTAATGACTGCGGTTAATCAACAAACTTCTCGTAGTTACCTGCTTCAACCTGCTGTTGTAATACATGCTGGCCTTGAAGCATTGGGAACTCAAGCGACAGATCTGGTTGGGCAAACGCTAATACACCGATTTGCTCACCATAACTTTCCTGCACACACTTCGCAGTCACTTCAATACCATTGAGACTCGCAATCGCGGTTTGAGTATTAAACTCAACCATCACGCCCTCTTCCGGCATTGGTAATACAACCTGGTATTTCGCGTGATCAGCCGCCGTCAGTGTTAACTCCAGCACAGCAGTTGTTGGCTCGCGGTAACAAAGTTGGAAGCGCTGGATTGCACTCTCAGGGCGACAAAACGTTACTTTGAGTCCGTTAGATTGACCAAATGCAACATCAGCATCAAAGGTTTGCCATTGCGCCGGTAAACAGGGTGAAAAGGTGATCGCATTACGCATTAATTCAGGCCGGAAGCCTAAGTAATCTTGATAACCATTACGGGTAAACTCTGACACTGACCATGCCTGCGCATAGGTACCTGTTGTCGTTATATCTCCCTCTTGGGTAGTAAAGGCATCCAAGTTCTCACTCATCGCCCCTCGGTGGCCAATATAAAGCACTTGTTCGGCTAAGTGCTTGCTTAGCTCATAGGCAAAATCAGCATAACCGTAGCGAATTAAACTGGATACCGTAAAGCCTGAATTCCACCCCCAGATCGTGCCGTTATGATATGCCGCATCTTTATGATATTCATCACGATTGTCATGATAAGGGTGGAACATCTCATCATGCTGGGACAATGACGTGATCCCCCAGGGGAACAATAATTCACTGGCTGCATTTTTTACTATCTGAGCGCCAATGTTTTCATCAACTAATGGCTTATCAAAAGGCACACTGATGGTCATTAATTGGTTTGGCCGGATCTGAAAATCACCACTATTATCGCTTTTTAATCGATCCGCGAGTAACCCTTTATCTTGATCCCAGAACATGGATTGGAAGCTGGCCTGTACCTTCTCAGCCATGATCAGGTAATGCGCGGCGCTGGCCTCATCGTCATTTAATTTAGCCAGTTCCACTGCCACCATCAGGCTGGTAAACCATAATGCCTGAATGTCATTAGCACGATTACCACGCGATGACCAAGGTAACTTACCTTCTAGCTTCGCATCCATCCAAGTATCAGGATCACGATGAGTCATGAAACCGAATTCATCAAGGTAGTTTTTTTCGATACCATCAATATACGTTTGTACCACGGGATAAACAGCTTGTGCGTAGGCTTTATCACCGCTGTAACGCAGATAATCCCAGAGTTCCCGTACCATCCACGGCGTACCATCGGTGGTGTTATAGATGATATTACTGAGGCTGGTTACTCGATTCGGAATACGACCATAATTCATGCTGCTGTCATCGGTTAATTGCATCGATGCAAAGTTATCAATAATGGCTTTAGCATCACTAAAATCACCATTAACTAAGGTGATACCCGGCAAAGCAATGAACGAGTCGCGTCCCCAACAGTCTTTAAACCACGGTAAACCCGCCCAGATCCCTTTGCCAAACTCATTTGAAACAAACACTTTCCCCGACGCTTTCGCCCACATTAATGCACGGTTATATTCGATATCTGACGTCCATAAATAACTATTGGTCAGCATGTCGTAAGTGTGTTGAATATGTGCGGTGTAGCCATCTTGCTCTAATAAACGCGTTGCTTGCGCTATGGCCGCTTGTTCTGACTCAGCAAAGGCCAAATAAACCGTAAAATCGGTTTCTGCATGCACGGTTTCAATCACAGGTTTTACGTGATTACTGTTTAAATGCATACGCTCATTAAGATCCGGGTGATCAGCAAACACCGTCTCTTTAAAACTAAACGGCTTATTAGCCGAAATCGCAATATAGCTTGGTGTATTGTCTTGGCGTAGTGCAGGATCTAACGGATAGACAACGCCCTGTGCAAATTCAGTCACTGTTGAAGCATTAATAGCTAAATTTAGTTGCGGTGCAATCGCAAGCATAGCGGGTTCAGCCGAACGTACAGATAACGCAGCACCACGTTGTTGTGAAAACAACATGAGTGTGTCTGAGCTCTGATTATCGTAGCGGTGTGTTACCCCGTATGGGTAAATATCGGCAATAGGTGCTGTGGTTTTGTCATTAATCACATTATTGACAAACGATCCAAACGAGCCTAAATACCACCCTTGTTTATGACGGTATTTCCCCGCTGCGACAAAACGCTGAGTCGCCCCTTCATAAAAACCATCGACGTTATCGCCAAAGGCAAAAGAAGCGCTTTCTTCAACTCGAATAGCCAGTTGTTCAAACAGCGCATCCGGCGATAATACCGGGGCTGGTTTTGCGTTAAGTGGCTTGCTCACAGTAGGGGTTTTATTAAACTGAGCACTGACTAACGCGCGATTCAGCGCGGCGCCAA
The DNA here is from genome assembly GCA_047628235.1 of Moritella sp. GTDB lineage: Bacteria > Pseudomonadota > Gammaproteobacteria > Enterobacterales > Moritellaceae > Moritella. Next base: position 883 of record JBLHPA010000078.1, on the reverse strand, counting down.
GGTTCTCACCACCAGCAGTGATGATTAGTTGATGAGATAACGTTGAGGCGTCATCAGCAGAAGTTCCCTGTAACAACAGACCACCCTCGATCAAAAGTTCAATGGTATACAACCCCGTTTCAGGCGCCGTAAACAGCAAGTCATTGCCAATGCCTCGCGCCGGAACTAATGCCTGATTCTTATCCAGATAACAAGCGGTAGATTTTTGTTTATCCGCAGAAAAAGTCAGTGCTTCACTACCGTGTTGATCTGATATTTTGAAACTGTGCTGATCGGCAGATAAGCAGATAACGGCCTGATACCTACCTTCACCCACGAAAGACATCGGCGAATCATCCCCCCAGCCATTAAAGGCGCCCTTCACGTACAACTGTTCAACATAAGGTTCTGAAACTAAATCGTTCACAATTAATCCTTCACAACAAATTTTTCGCAACAATAGTGCCGTTTTCATTTTCTGTTGAATAACTGCACTTCAGATATAATAAAAGCGCAGAATAAATCCGCGCAGTCGTTTTATTACTAATTAAACCAATGTTAATTAATTTGTTTTACCGCTGTGTCTAACGCTTCTTTCACTGTCTGACGACCTAGTATCGCGTTTTCAATCGCTGCGCCTTCGGCAAACCAATATGCCGTCATTTCAGGGATGTTTGGCATGATTTCACCATTCTCGGCATTAGTCATCGTGGCAGCAATACGGCTATCTTTCGCCAGTACTTGCTGGAACGACTTCAATGTAACTGCGCCCAACGCTTTATCATCATTCATCGTCTTGAGACCATTCTCTGTGATCAAGTAATTCTCCAGAAACTCAACAGATAGATCTTTATTTGGACTTGCGGCGTTAATACCCGCACTGAGTACTCCGACGAACGGATTT
>JBLHPA010000077.1:0-13292 GCA_047628235.1 Moritella sp. | reverse complement strand
AGTGCTGCAGTATTATCTTCATCGGTGAATAGTCTAAGATATCTTTTTGTACATCAATACCTTCACGTATTTTTATCAACGTCATACCTTCCGTGGTTAGTTTGAACGTGCCCACATCAGTAATATAGAATACATTCTGACCAGCCTTCAGCGCTTGTTGACCACTAAAGGTAATTTGATCGACCTTATCGACAAATTTTGGTATCCCGAATTTTTTAATTTTGGTTACACCATGACTGGTATCAACTTCCCCTTTTGCCATCCACGCGCCAACAAAAAACACAGTTTTGGCTGCACAGCTAAGATCAATAAAACCACCCGGGCCAACGTAATTAAGGGCACCGTCTCCGCGCTTAGACGCGTTAACATTACCTTCACTGTCGATCTGTAAAAAGCCTAAGATAGTGGTTTCTAAGCTTCGACTTGCTAATTCAAACACTTCAGGTGAGGACGTGATCTTATCCGGTTTTACCGCTGCACCAAAAAACATACCTGGCGCTGGTACGCCCCCGATAACACCACCTTCGGTAAACAGCGTATAGTTAGATAAAAGACCTTTTTTCTGCAGGGTATCGCAAATCAGCTCTGGTAATCCAATACCAAGATTAACATAACTTTTAGGCGGCACATGTTGTTGAATTAGCTCAGCACATTCAGCTGCAATACGCATTTGCGACTTACTACGCTTAGGTGTAATACCACCCAACTTATTCATCAACCTAACCGTTTCCAAACCGCTTTCAATATCACCTTCAAAACCATCAGTTAAACACAGCATTGGGTCGTCATGACGTCTTGAACAGGTTTGCTCTGTTTCAGGGTAGTAAACGATAGCATCGACCTGATCGGCTGTTAGGAATATCTTGTCAGGATTTTTCTCGACAACTTTACCGATATTAACAATCACTTTACCGCCATTTTTCTTGGCCGCTAACGCTGCCTCTCTTGACTCACAGATCGTTGAACAGTTTTCAATATAGATATTGCCTTCGGCATCGGCCGCTGGAGCATTAATCATAGCCACATCAATTTTAGGCATTTCATAGCGCAATTTTTTGCCTTCAGCAGTAATTAAACCCGCTGGGTATTTATTTTCGATTTCAGGCGCATAATGCTTAGGAATAAATACTTCAGAACCACAACCAACACGAGGATCGCAGAAAGTGCCCACGCCAACTGTAGAGGTTACGCTATATTTACCCTTCACGGCCGCTTTTACCAACGCCGCCATGATACCTAACGGGATACAATGTATGGCGAGCTTGCCTTCTTCTGCCATCTCCATAATCGCTTTATAGGTTTCAAAGTGAGAACATACCATTTCACTGACTAAACCTTCGACCGCCCACTCTTCCAAAGTGCCAGGTACGATACCACGACCACCCAATCCTGCCGCAGTAATTAGCGTTAGATCTCTCGGATGCTGCGTTTCCTCAAAAAGTTCTCTGATTGCCCAAGAAAGAATGCAGATCCGTTGATTGCCGCCGATCCCACATACAATAACAGCATCTTTGTCGTTAATTAATTTGATGGCATCCCGTGGTCCCATAAATTTAGGTGATCCAGGGATCTTGTACTCATAGTGGGTATCCCTTTCTTTCCAGTGTAAACGGTATTGAAAAATATGCTTCATTATACGGGCACTAGACAATAAATTCATATTAACATTCCTTGTGGTGGATTGTGGGTGTGCAGCTGAGCGATAAATACAGTGTCTAGGTGCCCAAATCTTATAGAAATTCTTGTTATAATCGCGTCTATAGCAAGCATTTGAGACGACTGTAAACCAACATCATTACTGCTGATTTCATCTTAATCAGTGAGCTGCTGTGGAGGAATAGCTTTTTATGCCGATTACCTTATCTTTTTGCGACACCACTTAAGGGGTAGCACGTCGGTGTCTAAAAAATTGGCGTGATGCAGTATTTTCATAAGTGGTTTCCATATATACTTGAAAATAATATTATTATTTACATATTGGTCTGATTCTTATGCCCACTACAACTTGGTTAGCTAATGTCCTATTTATTTAAAACCCTCCCAGCTGTTCTTGCCCTTGCCTGCGCACCCGCTTATTCAGCAACATTTGATGATATAGCAGCACAATATTTAACAAATTCGCAACTGTCAGATAAGGTCCAAATAATTGATTGTCGTTCAAGCAATCAATACAATGGCTGGCCATCAAAAGATGCAACCCGGGGGGGTCACTTTCCCGGTGCAATCAACCTTGATAGCCAATGGCTCACCTCGCTAGATGATGCACAATTGCAGCAATTAATCACAAATAAACAATTACAAAAAAACAAACTGACCTTCCTTTATTGCGACAGCAGTGCCAGTCAATCACTTCGTATTACCTTGAAAAAACAAGGGTTTAAAAATGTTGATGTCATTACGCAATCCTTAAATCAGTTCACAGACAAATTAGTTACCCTGCCCAATTTTAAGCAATTGGTTTCACCTCAATGGCTCAATAATCTGATCAATGACAACCAACTGGCCTATGCGCCGAAAAAAGACTACAAAATTATTGAAGTAAATTGGGGGCCTGCGATTAAATACCTTGCTGCTCATGTTCCCACATCACTGTATTTAAATACCAACGATCTTGAGTCAGAGCCGTGGTGGAATCGCGTCAGTGATGTGAAAATTGCTGAATTGCTGCGAAGCCTGGGCATTCGTTACGATACAACCGTTATTTTATATGGTCGTAATAATATGGCGGCTGCGCGCGCCGCCAATATTATGATGTATGCTGGTGTAGATGACGTTCGTCTGCTTAACGGTGGCTGGCAATCATGGGTAAATGCGGGGTTAGCAACAGAACCCTTCTTAAACACCAATACCGAACAGGTTGAATTTGGCAAAGACATTCCAGCAAATCCACACTACATTATTGATGTTCCGCAAGCGAAAGCACTATTAGCCAAAGATCCAAAACAACACTCATTAGTCAGTATTCGTACCCGAGATGAATATATCGGTAAAACCAGTGGTTATGATTATATTAAGCCAAAAGGTCGAATTGTGGGGTCTAAATGGGGTCATGCCGGGACGAATTCGTATAATATCGCCGATTTTTCAAATCCAGATGGCACAATGAAAAGTGAGCGTGATATCAAGAGATTATGGCAGCATTGGGCGATAAACCAGCAGCAGGAAGTTGCATTCTATTGCGGTACCGGCTGGCGGGCATCCGAAGTGTTCTTCTATACCCATGTGATGGGCTGGAAAAATATCAGTGTCTTTGATGGCGGTTGGTATGAATGGAGTGGGGATAAAAACAATCCAACGGAAACTGGCGACATACCGGCAGTAGCCGAGCAAGCAGATTGATACGTAGATAGATAGATCCGGTCATGACTCTTTTGCATGCTCCCGTGCGAGTAGCATGTAGAGCGAGGGTGTGATAAAGAGAGTAAAGAGAGTACCGATAGCCATGCCACCGACCAACACCAGGCCGATGGAATTACGGGCTTCGGCACCTGCCCCTGTCACTAGGATCAAGGGAAAATGGCCGGCTATAGTAGCAGCACTGGTCATCAGGATCGGTCGAAGTCTGATCAGGGCAGCCTCGTGCACCGCGTCGATTTTCGCCAGACCGCGCTGCTGCAACTTATTAGCGAATTCAACAATCAAGATACCATTTTTCGACACTAAGCCAACCAAGGTGACCAGACCCACCTGGGAATAGATGTTCATGGTGGTCGTCCAACTCTGAGTCCAAAATGGGATATTCGGATCGGGCATTTTCAGAAAAGTGAACGTCAACGCACCGAACATCGCCAGTGGCACTGAGCCTGCGAGAATAACTAAGGGATCACGAAAGCTATTGAACTGCGCGGAGAGCAGCAGAAAGATCAAGATAATGGATAGGGCAAACGCCGGCAGAAACTTATTCCCCTCAGTGCGCAGCTGACGTGACTCCCCCGTGTAATCTAACACATACCCATCTGGAAGAATTTTGGTCGCCTCGCCTTCCAAGTAACTCAACGCCTCATTCAACGGGCGGATAGACACGCCGCTAATCTTAACAGCGTTAAGCTGCTGGAAGCGATTGAGAGATCGGGGTACGGTAGAATTTTTAATGCTAGCGACGGTAGACAGTGTTATCAACTTACCGTCTGGCCCCGTTATATAAATATCTTGTAATTGGCCGGGATTAAGGCGGTTCATCCGTTGGATCTGGGGGATCACCTTATAACTGCGGCCAGCGATATCGAAGCGGTTGACGAAATCACTCCCAACCATCACCCCCAAGTCAGTGCCGACCTGGGCGAGATCAAGGCCGAGATCTGCCACTCTATCACGGTCAATGACAAATTCAGACTGCGGCTGGTCGAGCTTAACATCAATCAATGGCGGGAAGGCAAACATGCCACTTTGCATTGCCTTGAACTGGATTTGTTTGGCAAACGCAAGGATCTGTTCAGATTCGGCCGTTGAGGCGATAACAAATTCGACTGGGAACTGCCCACCGCCAGGTAACGCGGATGGTGCCACCGGAAACATGCGGATACCTGGGATCTGCTGGAGTTTATGCTGAATGTCAGGGAGGATATCAAAGATAGTGCGCTTTCTGTCATCCCAAGGGCGAACCACCATGCCCCCAAAACCAGAAGATGGCTGGGTGATCTGAAAAGTGAAATCAGTCTCCGGAATACTATGAAAGGCTTGGTTAGCTGCAGCGGCATAACGGCTGGTCTGATCGAGTGTGGCATTGGCGGAGGCATCAATAATACCAAAAATAACCCCCTGGTCCTCCTTGGGCGCGAGCTCCACCGGCGACATCTTAAACATGGGTATAGTGAGCAGACTGACGCAGAGCCAGACCATATAAACAGCGGGACGAGTCTTAAGGGTAACGGCGAGTAAACGTCCGTAAAATAGACGCAGACGTTTGAAGCTGCGAGCAATAAAACCAGCTAATCCATGTTCCTCAAGACCCGGCTTAAGTAACTTGGCCGACATCATTGGCGAAAGGGTCAGCGCCACCACACCGGAAATAGTCACAGCTCCGGCTAAGGTAAAGGCAAATTCACGGAACAGCGCCCCGGTAAGTCCTCCCTGTAGTCCAATAGGCGCGTAAACCACAACAAGAGTGAGGGTCATCGCAACAATCGGCCCAACCAGCTCCCGCGCACCTAAAATGGCGGCATCAACAGGACTCTGCCCTTCACTGAGGTGGCGTTCTACATTTTCGACCACCACAATGGCATCGTCGACCACCAATCCCACCGAGAGAACGATGGCCAGCAGGGTGAGTAAATTAACGGTAAACCCGAAAGCCTGCATCAGGAACACCGCGCCGATCAACGACAAGGGAATCGCCGCCACAGGCACGAGTACCGAACGGAAAGAACCGAGAAAGAGAAAGATAATCACGACCACAATAAGCAGGGTATCCATCAAAGTACCGAGTACCTCATCGAGGGCACTGTCGATGTATGCCGTGGCATCGTAGGCTATCCGCGCCTTCATACCGCTGGGCAGCCCTTTTTGGATGCTGTCCATCTCGACTCGCACCCGCTTGATGACATCCAGAGAGTTGGCGCTCGGCAAGGACCAGATCCCCATAAAAACAGCTGTCTGTCCTGAAAATCGGACCTCGGTGTCGTAGTCTTCTGCACCCAGTACCACCTCTGCGATGTCCTCGATACGTACTATCGCCCCACCCTGCTGGCGGATCACCAAACGCTTGAACTCTTCCACCGATTTCAAGTTGGTATCGGCAGTAAGATTAACCTGAACCAGCGCCCCCTTGGTCTGGCCGATGGCGGAAAGGAAGTTGTTGGCGGCCAGAGCATGACGCACCTGGGTTGGGCTGATATTGTAGGCAGCCATACGCTCGGGTTTGAGCCAGATCCGCATAGCAAAAGTACGCGCCCCAAGAATATCGGCTCTCTGTACCCCTTCTATAGCACTGAGACGCGGCTGTACCACACGAACAAGGTAATCGGTGATCTCATTTTGCAGCAGAATATCGGAGGTAAAACTCAGATAAGCAGAGGCGAATTGACTGTCCGCCGATTCGATATTAAGGATTGGGACTTCGGCTTCCGGCGGCAGATTATTGCGAACCTGATCCACTTTAGAACTGATCTCAGCCAGTGCCTTAGTCGCATCATAGTTGAGTTTGAGGCGAATCTTGATGGTCGATATGCTATAGGCACTTTGAGATTCAATATAGTCAATACCGTCGGCAGCAGCGATAACCCGCTCCAGCGGCGTAGTGATAAAACCGCGAACCAGGTGGGCACTTGCCCCGATATAAACAGTGCTAACGGTGATTGTGGCATTCTCGCTACGGGGATATTGGCGGACATTGAGTGAACTCACGGCCTGTAGTCCGGCAATGATGATCACAAAACTGACCACCAGCGCCAACACAGGACGGCGTATGAAGAGATCGGTAAATTTCATATCGAAGCCGCCACCATCATTTATTCTCAGGCTTGGGATCGAGTTTAAAATTAGGTGACAGGGTATTGTCCACCACCACCGCTTGTGCGTTACGTAACTTGAACACCCCGCTACTCACGACAGTCTCGTTCTCCTGCAAGCCGGAGAGTACAGCGATGTAATCGCCGCGCTTTTCCCCGAGGCGAACAAACTGATGACGTAATATTTTGCCAGGCCCCCTAACCTCTTCGTCCGCATTGCTTTCTGTTACAACATTGCTTTCTACTACAGCACCACTGTCTAATACAAGATCGCTCTCTACTACAAAGACCGAATCGCTGTAGGGGGCGTACAGCGCGGCGGTTACCGGGATTGTGAGCACATCTTGGCGGCCAGAAAGGACAACTGCAACGTTAACATACATTCCGGGTCTCAGCTGCTCACCCAAATTTGGTACAGTGGCCTGGACCTGAATATTGCGGGTGGCGACATCAATCTCCGGGTTGATAGCCGTAATAATACCTTCGATCACGGTATCCGGGCGTGCATCGGCGGTAACCCGCACCCGTGTGCCGGTGGTTATCTGGGAAATTTGTCGCTGAGGAAGGAAAAAATTGACGAAAATTGGACCAAATGCCTGCAGGGATACAATCCCATCACCCTCCCTAAGGAGCTGACCTAGGCCGATCTGACGAATGCCAAGGCGTCCGGTAAAAGGGGCGCGAATGATTTTCTTGGCAATAGCGGCACGTACACTATCGACTTCAGCATTCGCCTGCTGAAGCTTAGCCTGGGCAGCGTCGAATTCGGATTTAGAGATTATTTTTTTCTTAAAAAGCTTAAACAATCGATCTAAATTAAGTTTAGCAAGTTCAACCTGGGCCTTCGCGCCGGTAAGCTGTGCGCGTTCCGAGGCGGTATTCTGACGTACCAGCAAGTCCCCCTTTTTGACCCTAGTTCCCGATTCAAAAACGACCTGCACCACTTTACCCGGCAGCTCAGCAGAAACCATCACCCCTTGAACAGCCTCCAGTGAACCGACTGCAGTCAGCAGAGACTCCCAAGATTGTGCTTGCACGACTGCCGTCGTCACTATCTCGGCAGGAGCGACAAACTCAGCGCCCGACTCTGTCATCCGAATGATTTGCAGGACCTTTATGCCAGCGATAACACCGATTAACACTGCCAATCCAACAATAGTCAGGATCACTCTTTTCGTCATTGGCTCGTTACCTCATTTCCTTGATGGTGAAATGCTGAGAAATTATACCCCTAATTTTTAATTATAATCTCAATCTGATTTATTGCGTGAATTGGTGGCATTTTTTACGCCTGCGCGTTTTCTTTTCCAATAACGCGATAAACCATTGCGCCAAGTATTCCACCAACGATTGGCGCTAACCAAAAAAGCCAAAGCTGCGCAACAGCCCAGTCGCCAACAAACAAAGCAACGCCGGTGCTACGAGCAGGATTCACGGATGTATTGGTCACAGGAATGCTGATCAAGTGGATGAGGGTCAGACACAACCCTATTGCAATGGGTGCAAAACCTTGCGGCGCTCGCTTGTCCGTGGCACCTAGAATAACTACGAGAAACATCATGGTCATGACAATTTCAGTGATCAGAGCAGCCTGTAGACTGTAGCCGCCTGGTGAATGAGCACCATAGCCATTTGAAGCAAAGCCTGCAGACAGATCAAAGCTTGGATTTCCGCTAGCGATGAGATACAACACACCGCCACCTGCGATGCCACCCAGAACCTGAGCGATAATGTATGGTAATAACTCTTTGGCAGGAAAACGCCCCCCCGCCCAGAGACCAAAAGAGACGGCAGGGTTAAGGTGACAGCCTGATATATGTCCAATAGCAAAAGCCATTGTTAGCACGGTTAAGCCAAAGGCCAGTGACACGCCCAATAAGCCGATGCCCACATCGGGAAAAGCAGCGGCCAATACTGCACTCCCACAACCACCAAGAACGAGCCAAAAAGTCCCAAAAAATTCTGCACCATACTTGTCCATGTTTTACCCTATCTGTTCATTCGATAACGGTTGATTAGGTACTGTAAATCAGGTGTTAGTTGATTCAGCATTTAAAATAATTACTTTATGTCATCTTAGAAAAGTAGGTGAAACGAGTGAGTTACGCAATGTTTACCGTATTAATGGCAAAACACAGGGGCAATAAAACGGGGATAAGAACTATCTTCGAACTGCAAATCACAACCTGTAGTACTTTGTTCATGCGATAAAATGATTATTAGAGGCGTACATGAATATGCACGCCATACACTAAATTGAATGTTATTGAGTATTCTCTTTTTGCGCCGCTGCTGCCATCGCAGGTCTTGCCGCTACCCTATCTCTGTACTGTGCGAGTTTGGGTGGAATCGTTTGTTTAAAGCGAGTCGCCCATAACAAAGTGTGGGTTAACAAAATATCAGCAACCATCACATCGTCGCCAAACAGAAAATCAGTGTCTGGTAACAAATCTTCCGCGATATTCGCCGCCTTATTAAATTCCCATGTGGCGACAGATGACATGCCCGCTTGGCGTAAATCAGCGGGTAAGGCGAATTTATGTTTAGCGATAGTCCATAGCGGCTGCTCTAATTCATTGGTGATAAAACTCACCCATTGGTGGTGTTTCGCAGAAGCATCACTGCCCCGCTCTGGCAGCAATTTACTACCCCCGTATTTTTCAGCCAAATGTAATGCAATGGCAGCAGACTCAGTGACCACTAACTCATTGTCAGTTAATACTGGCACTTTACCGCTTGGGTTGATCGCCAGAAATGCCTCACTTTTATGTTCTCCTTTCGAAAAATCAAGACGTTCATATTGCCAATCTAATCCCAGTTCCTCTAAAATCCAAGACACACGTAAAGAACGCGAATGGGGTGTTCCAAATAATTTAATCATTACTCACTCCCTTGCTGTAAATGATAAAAAATAACAAACCTATGTTATTACAAGCAATAAACCAATGCCATTACATACCCCAGAAAAAAATTGTGAAGTCCACCAGCCTGAAATCAGTTATATAAGGCATACTTTTGTGCGCTACTCTTTTAGCAGGGTTGATGTGGCCGCGGGGAAAGTATTACCTGGATCAGTCCAGTCGCCTTCTTTATTTACATCCGTGATTGCCAGCCATACTCGCTCGTAGCCTGCCGAATTTGCTGCACTGCGAACAGCTTTGTTATACTTGGCGTTAGTGGGTGTTTTAAAATGCCAAGTTGCCCCTAAATTCAGACAAGCCGCTTCGCCGTCACTGTACACACCCGTCTCAGACACTGTAATACCCCAGTTTTCTGTGCCAGCCTGATTACAAGCGTAAGGGTACATACTATTATCAACACAGCTCACATCGGCCCAACGACCGTTGTTTAACATAATGGCACAATCTTCATTGTGGCTGTTATTAGGTTCGTTGTTATCCCAACTCCAGATAGCGGCGGCTTGACGATCATCGTGAGTAAAGTCATCAAGGTTAACCAGGTTACGTCCTAAATTGAAAAGTGCTTTTACGTCAGTAGCGTCGATAAGGCCATCCCGTGCAGTATCAAAAACAGCGCCAATAACCGTACGATCTTCCCAAACCCGGTCAATACTACCCAAACCAGTAAAAGCGGTGTTTTTCATATTGGCATTGTCAGAACAACCTCCATCCTTCCAAAGCACAACTTGTGCGTCAGCCTTCAGCACTTGCGCTTTGGTCAGGTGACTCGGAATAGATTGACAGCCATTGCTCTTATAAACATAAGAACCAATCTTACTCATTAGCGCTTCATACATTTTATCGTGATGATCAATCGCATGATCTTCTATATACAAGATAACAACCTGCTCTTTAGACTCAGGGCTCTCTAGCCATTCTTTAATTTCTTGCAGGCCTTCATGAAAGAACTTATCGTTACCGCTGCAGACACCACCGTGACAAAGCAGCAAATGATAGCGCCAATCACTCAAGTTTAATTTCCAATGTAAATCCAGCTCAATAAAGCGTGCACCTAATTGTAATTGCTCTTTAATCGTATGCTTTTGCTGTGGATCTATATAACGAAGATAACCATCATTAGCATATTCAGAGGAGTTATAGCTATTATGTGAACCTAGAATATTGTTTTTACTCATCGGACTGTGCAAATCAATTTGGTTCTGCAGGCGTAATGTCTTAGATTCCCAGCTATTTGCTTCGTTGCCTATCCCTGCAAATGAAGCTGAGCTTATGACTAAAAACGCAAGAGTAAGCAGTGTTTTAAATTTCACAATCCATCCTTGTTACTAATTAAACCAAGCTTAAAATAGTACCATATTTCAAAAATACATCCCCCGATAGATATCACATAACTAACTCTAATTATTAGCTATTCACGCCAATATAGAGTCCCTTCAGTGAAGGGCTGTCAGGTATCACACAATGGGTCATTATGTATGATTTCACGGTTCATGAAGTTAAAAAGGGGGCTTGTAAATGAGGTGTTTGTATCAAAAAAGGCCCCGGAAAGGTGCGGAGCCTTTAATCTAATTATGCTGTTACAGCATGCTTTTCTTCTATGAGATGCGCATTTTCAGCCTTAATGCCCTTAGATTCACTCAGATGATCATATAGCTCATCGGTAAGCGGATTTTTCTTACGTTTAATGATGGTATAAATCTGATAACCCAAAATACCGGTGTTAAAGACCAACGCGATGATACTAATCGTATAGTAAGTAACAGGACTGTGGGTTGACGCCACTGCGTATTTACCCATAATAAAGAAGTCAGGGATCGTCATCATCATCATCATGTACAACGCCAGAGTATGAACCCGATGCTGAGCCCAGGCGCCTCTTTTCATCAGTAAGGCCGGTATTGTAGCCGATATAATTAACGCCATACTGTAGAATGAACGGTCTGTTAGACAGTTATACACATAGGCGAAATTCCACAGGCCATATCCGATGATCCAGAACCAGGTCATATCAGGCCATACAAGGTCATGGTGTCTATCTTTGGTGATCACAATGCCAAACCAACCACATACAACAAGCAGATTGAAGATACCCGCAATTGCATTAAGGTAATTCCAAGGGCCACCCATATAGAACATGCCCTCAGTAAACCCTTGCATGTTAACGACTTCAAATTCTCTGATTACAGCTTCAAGAATATTGATAACGAGGATACTCGGCGCCAAAAGTAAAAAATACTTATTTGACTGGCCTTTCTTGGTAAACCGCAAAAATAATCCAATCCAGCACCCTATTAATGCTGAGATAACTTTTGTCCAGGCAAACCAGTTCGCGGTTTGCGATCCGGAATCAGCACCGGAAGTGGTCGGCCATACCGTAATGGCAAGAATTGCCGGTAATACCATGAAAAAGAAAATGCCCATGTGCTTGTTAAAGCGGGTAATTTCATTAGCGATCAAGAGACCAGCCAGCATGCCAAACCACATAAATGCGGAATGCAATGGGATGTCTTCGAAAAAAAACATAACTTCTCCTATTTATAAACAACAATACAAAAACAAAATTAACTGCAAAATAATCTATATCTGGCATTTATAACTAAGGCGTTATGCTGTTGAGATAGTTACAAATATGAAATAATTACAAATGTCGAAACCCAGAAAGCTGAAGAAAACCCAACGGGCGGTCTAAATTAGACAGGGCTTATATTTTAAATTAGGGAAATATACATTTTTTGGCTTTCAATTCTTCTCGAATCTTATGCTCAATCATGTCAAATTAACTTGAGATTTCGTCCCGACGCCCAGCATTTTCATGGGCAGTTCTAAGACTTTTAACATGTTGCTTAACGATATTTTTAATGCCTTTATTATCGTTAACATTTCCCCTTATCGCCTGGGTGTAAACGGGGATACAGGCCTAATTTTCAGTGTTATAGTCTTTATGTTTGTCATCAATATGAATGCTTGTGAAGTTAAAGTTTAGCCTTCACAGGATCACTATAAATATTAAATAGTTCGAGTGGACAATCTGCTAAATATGGGGCACATCGTCAGCTTTACCAGCTAAAAACAACAGCTATACGCTTGTTTTAAAACAGTCTATACCTATCGATCCATTTGTCTAGACCTATTGCTCTATTTTCATATGCCCATCAAAATTTAATCTTCTCCCATTGCTAGGTAGCCTATGCATCGACGCTAAAGCCACGGTTCATAGCCCTTGAGCCTCGAGATATTTGCGATACTCACTTGAATCAAACGAGCTGTGTGTGGTGTAAAAAAATAGTCTATTTATTTTTCTTGTAACTATAAGGAATTGAGTGATTTGGGGAAATGCTTCGCCCAACCAACCGGCTCCTTAGTGTAATAGTGCTCATGGATTACGTGTCTATTTTCTAACAGCGCAGTCACTTCACTGATCTGCTGCCTTTGCGTATTGCTGCTCATAGATAGCATGCCGCTTTGCTAACACCTGCATCCATATTTTTACCGACGACATCAAAAATAAAATCCATCCCTTTATCCAACTGATCGCCGATAAAATCATTGAGCATGCCACCTGTCGCGACCGATGCTGCCGCTTTAAGCGATTCTTTTAATGTGGCAAGATTTTTAATGCCTTTAAGTTCACTGCGTAGTTGATCAAGCATGGTGTCGAGTAACACAAAGCTTGCCGACGAACCCTTTGCATCGCCTTTATATAAGCGCTTGATATCATCTTGGCACAACTCTATAAGTAGGGGTGTTTTTTGAGAACGAAGGAGGTCGTGGTTGAAATTGTCGATATAATCAAGATGACTCATTAAGTTCAGATTGCCTTATTCAATAATACGAAACTCTAGCCATTCGATTATCCATAGCAGAGGCTTAGCTAGCATTTTCCTCTATTCGTTTACTACGAGATAGTTAAACACGAAATAGTTAA
>JBLHPA010000076.1:0-13516 GCA_047628235.1 Moritella sp. | reverse complement strand
GACTTTAGCGATCCTAGAATTTAGGTTAATGAAATGTCCGAGCATGATTTAGCTGACAATATAGCGTCACTATATTAGGTGTTGGACAAAAATAATATCGTGAATCTCAAACGGTGCGAAATGTTGGATCTAAGCATAAAATTGCGTAAATGGTAGCGAATAGATAAATCTATTCGCTACAAACCATCTATCGATAATGACAATTTTTGATTCTATTTATTTTATGCTACGGTCAAAATTTAACCAAACCTTGCGATAATATCGTCTAACTCATCCAAACTGCTATAGTCGATAGTGAGTTTTCCCTTTCCATTAACACCTTGTTGCACCATAACCTTGGCCTTAAATCGCTCCGAAAGGCGATACTCCAGGCTAACAACATCCGGATCTTTTACTTTGGTTGGTGTTACCTCAAGTTTTGGCTCAATCAACTTCCTTACTAACTTTTCAGTGTCACGAACTGTCAATCCCCGTTGGGCAATATTACATGCCGCCTGAGATTGCAATTCACCATCTAAGGCGAGCAGCGCCCGGGCATGACCCATTTCGAGATCACCGTGCTCCAGCAATCTTTTTACATCATCGTTGAGGCTATTTAGACGTAAGAGATTGGATACCGAGGCTCTCGATTTACCTATCGCATCTGCGACCTGTTGGTGAGTCAGGTGAAACTCATCAACCAATCGCTGCAATGCTATGGACTCTTCCATAGCATTGAGATCTTCACGTTGAATATTTTCAATTAATGCCATAGCAATGATAGCATCGTCAGCAATGCTTTTAATTATACAGGGAACCAGCTCCAGCTCAGCTAACTGCGCTGCACGCCAGCGTCTTTCACCTGCAATGATCTCAAATTTTTGCGGTGCCAACTTCCTAACAATAATAGGTTGGATGATACCTTGTACCTTAATTGAGGCCGACAGCTCATCCAATGCTTCCACCACCATATCTTTACGCGGTTGATATTTTCCAGGGTGTAACCACTCAATGGGTAGATTTCTAAACTTATTTTCATCCCCCAGAGCCTCATTATCTAACCGAAATTCAGTTTTCTCTTTATCTCTTGCTACCGCACTTGTGCTCAGTAATGCATCCAGGCCTTTACCTAAACCTCGTTTCTTCGCATTCATGCTTGTTCCTTAGCCTGTTCATTATTTTCATCTTCCGATTCCGATTCTTGCCGACGAATTATCTCACCAGCAAGTGCCAGGTAGGCTTTAGCCCCATTGGATGATTTATCATAATACATAGCAGGTGCACCAAAACTAGGCGCTTCCGCTAAACGAACATTACGTGGGATCACAGTACGATAAACTTTATCGCCAAAGTGTTGTTTTAATTGATCCGAAACATCAGATGATAGGCGATTGCGCGGATCGTACATAGTACGTAATATGCCCTCAACTTTTAATTCAGGATTAACAACTGAGGCTAACTTACCAATGGTATCAATGAGAGCGGTGAGTCCTTCTAGTGCATAATATTCGCACTGCATCGGCACGATCACAGAATCAGCAGCAGACATGGCATTGATAGTAAGTAAGTTTAATGAAGGAGGACAATCAATAAAGATATAATCATAGTAATCTTTCACCGATGCCAGCGCATTCTTCAGGCGCAGCTCTCGGGCATAAAATTCCATCAATTTAATTTCGGCGGCAGTGACATCTTGGTTGGACGCAATCAGGTCATACTTACCTGAAGTTTCAGTAATAACGACTTGTTCTACCGGTATTTCATCAACCAGTAATTCATAAGCCGTATGGGTAACAGCATATTTATCCACACCACTGCCCATGGTTGCATTACCTTGCGGGTCCAGATCAACAACCAGAACCTTGCGTTTAGTCGCAGACATTGACGCCGCTAAATTAACACAGGTTGTTGTTTTTCCTACGCCACCTTTTTGGTTCGCAATTGCTATGATTTTACCCACGGTTATCCCTATTCTTGCTCTTGTGACATGACTATGAGATGACGTTCGCCTTCTAACTCCGGCACCGTCAGTTTGTGTGATGCTTCCAGTTTAAACTTGCTATTTAATGTGGCGATCTCTGACGTTGGATGAAGTCCTTTCAACGCCAAAAATTGGCCATTTCCTTTCGGTAAATGCTGGCACCAATGTAGCATATCTTCAAGTGATGCAAAGGCACGACTTAATACACCATCAAACTTAATTGTTGGCAAGTATTCTTCAACACGTGATTGCACAGGTGTGACATTCGTTAACTGTAGTTCATGTACAGCTTGAGTTATAAACCGGATCCTTTTACCCAAGCTATCCAGTAATACAAATTCCTTGTCCGGATTCATAATTGCCAGCGGCAATCCTGGCAGTCCCGGACCCGTTCCAACATCGATAAAGCGTTCACCCGTTAAGTAAGGGCTGACTACAATACTATCCATGATATGCTTTACCAGCATATCATCAGGATCTCGCACTGCCGTCAGATTGTATGCTTTATTCCATTTATGCAGGAGTAGTACTAATTTTACCAGTTGTTGCTTCTGAATCTCAGACACAACTAAAGACGTTTGCGCTAATAATGCTTCAAGACGATTGATCATACGTTAGGTTAACTCCGGTAAAACGTATTTAAATAATGTAATATTATAATAAATAGTAGAAAGATACGAAAAACAATATAAGACAATGCGAGTCTCTCGACAAAAATATTCTTTCAATTGAATATTAGCATTGGAAATTAGGGGATAATGTCAAAAATGCGTTTATATAGCCACCTATAAATGATTTAAAGGTGGCAGAGTCGTGTACACACTTAGCTAGATAGCATGTTCTGTTTTTTTAAGTAGATCAATAAAATTGAAACTGCAGCAGGCGTAATACCCGATATACGCGATGCCATGCCGATTGTCTGCGGTCTTACATCTGTCAGCTTAGCAACAACCTCATTAGACAGACCTTTGATCGTCGAATAATCCAAATCAGTTGGTAACAATGTATTCTCGTGGCGTAATTGCTTTTCAATCTCCACTTTTTGGCGATTAATATAACCTTCGTACTTGATCTTAATTTCAATCTGTTCAGCAGCCGCACCGTGGGTTAGCTTTGGTCCCAATTCGCTGATATTCATCAGTTGATCATAAGTAACCTCTGGACGGCGGATCAAATCTTCCAAAGAATGTTCCCGCGTAAGCGGCCTTGCCAAAATAGCATTGATCTTATCGGCATATTCTTTGGTCGGGTTGATCCAGGTGGATCGAAGTCGCTGATGCTCAAGCTCTATCGCTTCCATCTTCTCACTAAATGACTGCCAGCGCTGGTCGTCAACAAGGCCAAGCGCTCGTCCTTCTTCAGTAAGGCGGGCATCGGCATTATCTTCACGTAATATTAAACGGTATTCCGCGCGACTGGTAAACATACGATAGGGTTCTTTGGTACCAAGAGTGGCAAGATCATCGATCAATACACCAAGGTAAGCTTGATCACGACGTGGATGCCATGTTTCTTCATCGCAAGCGGTACGGGCGGCATTTAAACCAGCAAGTAAACCTTGTGCACCGGCCTCTTCATAACCTGTCGTTCCGTTAATTTGCCCCGCCAGGAACAAACCAGTAATAAATTTACTCTCAAGTGTTAACTTAAGATCCCGGGGATCAAAGTAATCATATTCGATCGCATAACCTGGGCGAGTAATATGCGCATTCTCTAATCCTTTCATTGAGCGTACTAAGTCTACCTGTACATCGTAGGGTAAACTGGTTGAGATACCGTTAGGGTAGACTTCATGGGTAGTTAAGCCTTCTGGCTCAATAAAAATCTGGTGTGATTCTTTATCAGCAAAACGAGTGATCTTGTCTTCGATCGAGGGACAGTAACGAGGACCAATGCCCTCGATCATGCCAGTGTACATAGGACTGCGATCCATGCCACTTCGGATCACATCATGGGTTTTGTTATTAGTGTGGGTTATATAACATGGTATTTGCTGCGGATGATCCTTACGGCTACCAATAAATGAAAATACAGGGGTAGGATCGTCACCAGGTTGCGCTTGCATTACTGAAAAGTCAATTGTTCTAGCGTCAATACGCGGCGGTGTACCTGTCTTCAAACGACCTGTTCTGATTGGCAGTTCACGTAGGCGCGCAGCTAAGGACACCGACGCTGGATCACCAGCACGGCCACCTGGATAATTTTGCAGACCAATATGGATCAAGCCATCTAAGAAAGTACCGACTGTTAGGACAACTGATTTAGCCATAAATCTGAGGCCAGCCTGAGTGATCACACCGATAACACGATCATTTTCAATGATAAGATCATCTACTGATTGCTGAAATATTTTTAAATTAGGTTGGTTTTCAAGTTTTTGACGTACTGCAGATTTGTATAACTGACGATCTGCTTGAGCACGAGTAGCACGTACAGCAGGCCCTTTACTGGAATTTAATGTTCTAAATTGAATTCCACCAAGATCGATCGCTTGCCCCATGATCCCGCCTAAAGCATCAATTTCTTTGACGAGGTGGCCTTTACCAATGCCACCAATAGCTGGGTTACAAGACATATGACCGAGAGTGTCAATATTATGGGTCAGCAACAGGGTATTTCTGCCCATACGTGCAGCTGCTGCTGCCGCCTCTGTTCCAGCATGTCCGCCACCTACAACGATAACTTCAAATTGTTCATGGAATGCCATGTATCACCTCTGCTTGTTTGACGGATATGTTAGACGGATATATTAAGAGCGGCACAGTTTACTTTTTTCTTTAACAGATGCAAATGTTCTTATTTAAATATTTTTATTTAGATCCAACTGTTGATCTTTAGATCTTAAAAGAGATCTTATTAGATCTATTATTAGGATCGACCTGATCTGTTGATAACTCGTTTTGATCGAGTAAGATCAGTCGTTTAGTTAAGATCACATACTGTTAGTAAGGCTTGTGTCTATTGCGTATAACTTGGGTATAAAACCACGAGTTATACACAGGCGGTTACTGAATACACGAATTATACAAGGATAACTATAGGTTGATCACAAGAAAGATCTATAGTTATACACAGGAATAAAAAATTAAATAAATCGATCATGGTTAAATTATGACCAGTTATTTCGCCATTTTATGAACCATTCATCGATCGCTTCTTCAGGTGCCGGGGTTTCTAAAGTGCAAATTTCTAAGGTTTTAGCCACCTTTTCTGCGTTTAATTGCTGTAATTGACGATCGATCATCCGTCCTGCATTACAAAATTGATCATACGATTTTGAACCTAATGCAACGACACTGTATTTGATCGAGGCTAAATTGGGTGCTATGTTTCGCAGTTGTAGGGCTAGTGGCGCGATGTTTTCAGGGTAATCGCCAGCGCCGTGTGTCGCTGTACACACTATCCATACGCTATCTTTAGTGACAGGTAAATCTTCCAGTTTAGGATCAAGGTGGATGCGTGCTTGAAACCCGTCTTCGATTAATTTGTCTGCAAGATGATCTGCAGCATCCTCGGCGGCTCCCAGTGTTGTGCCGACTATAATTTCAAATTTATACATATGTTCTCTTTATAATGCTTATAAAATCTGCGGTTAATGTTAAAATATTTATTGTTTTATCGCTTATTTGTTAAAATTAAGCTTATCTAATTTTGTAGCATGTAGGAATATTATGTTCTAATTTTTCCAGCGGTTGTTGCGTCGGTTTGATACTAAGGCTACGGTTCAAAAAACACCAAATATAACAATACCTGAAGTTACCAATGAAAGGGATATTTCAGATTTTAGTATACCTGATGTTAGTATTTTTAATGATATTGTTGGTATCAGTTCATTATTTTATGATCAATTATTTGGCATTGTTGATACTGACAATGCCGCTGAATTAAACCCATTAGAGAAAGATATTTTATTAAACGTTGAAGCTGTGTTTGCCTGGCCTGGTGAGATTGCTACTAATATTGTTAAGTTACCCGAAATACTTAATCAAGTATCGACATTAATTAACTGCGTTGATTATACCGCAGAGCAGCAGGCTCGTTTTATCTCACAGGATCCAGGATTATTTGCCGATGTGATCAAACTCGTTAACTCGGCCTTGTATTGCCGGGTTGATTATGAGGTCACTAGTTTGCAAGAAGCGATTGTTCGGCTGGGGGGCAAGATAAAAGAGCTGGTATTTATTGCAATCATGCAGAATATAACTGACATTAAACCTATCTATTTTAAACGGGCACATTCAGTCACTACGGCATTGTGCAAAAAAACTAGCCCATGAAGCGGGGGGGATCCTGATTTTGATTATTTTTTAAAATTGATCCATGATGTGGGTAAATTGCTTTGTTTAAAATTATTATCGACGGGATGAACACCTGTTATCCATAATTTATGCCTGGCTCGAAATTTTTTCGGCTGATGATGACCAAATACTCAGTGCGTCTTTCTGCATTAATTGCCCATGCATGGGGTCGTTGTTAAAGCGTTATATGAGCAAGTGGACGCAGCGTCTTCTGTTACGTATACGATCCTGCTCAATTACTTTATGCGGCCAATTTATACAGTGAAATCCATATTTTATTACAAGAAAACTGTATTTCACTGGCACAGGCTAATTTATTCTACTGTGAACATGGCTTGGATATCGCTGTGTGTATCGCTGGTATCTGAAATTCATGAATAAATCTGTATTTTAAGATCTTTTATTTTTTTACGATCCAGGACATGAGGATAATATGGTTTACTATTAGATATTATCGCGGCGTGAGTTGTTCGATGAACATGCTCTTCTCCGCAGGGCATAAGTTGTGGATAAGTCTGTGGATGGGGGAGGAGATAAGGATCATCTAAGTGCTGTCGTTATTGTTTGTATGGGGGCTTGGATATTGCTATGTGATGATCCAAAATTGGATCATCACATTTGCGGGGGAGGTGCTTTGTCTGAGCTATTTACCAATACAGAACGAGGTAAAGATGCGACCGAGTAAATCATCAGAGGTGAACTCGCCGGTTATTTCAGATAATTGCTCTTGGGCTAAACGCAGCTCTTCCGCCAGCAGCTCACCTGCCATATAAACTTCTAACTGTTCCTTACCTATTTGCAGATGTTGCTCAGCTCTTGCAATAGCCTCTAGGTGACGTCTTCTCGCAATGAAACCGCCTTCTGTACTGCCCTGATAGCCCATACATAGTTTTAGATGAGATTTTAATTCAGCCAATCCCAGATTTTCTTTTGCCGATATTTTAAAGACTGGATGGCCTTGATCTTCAGTTGCAGTTAGCGTTTCACCTGTCAGATCGGCTTTATTTCGGATCACGGTTAAGCCAACTGAATCGGGTAGTCGATCCATAAAATCAGGCCAGATCTTATGAGGATCCGTTGCATCTGTAGTGGTACCATCGAGCATAAAGAGGACTTGGTCGGCACTCTCTATCTCCATCCAGGCTCGCTCAATCCCTATCTGTTCGACGCGATCAGAGCTTTCTCGTAAACCTGCGGTATCTATGATGTGTAACGGCATACCGTCAATGTGGATATGTTCTCGCAATACATCGCGGGTAGTCCCTGCTATCTCAGTGACAATCGCTGATTCTTTGCCTGCTAGCGCATTGAGTAAACTTGATTTACCCGCATTGGGGCGACCGGCAATCACTACCTTCATGCCTTCTCGAATAATACTGCCCTGTTTTGCTTGTTGTTGCACGGCAGACAAATTATCTATGATGGTGTAGAGGGATGCGGCGATCTTGCCGTCAGCAAGAAAATCAACTTCTTCTTCTGGAAAATCAATGGAAGCCTCTACGTAAATACGTAAATGGATCAGACTTTCTGTTAATTGATTAATTTTCTTTGAAAACTCACCCTGTAATGAATGCATAGCTGATTTAGCCGCTTGCTCAGATGTTGCATCAATAAGGTCTGCAATCGCCTCTGCCTGCGTTAAATCCATTTTGTCATTGAGGAATGCCCGTTCAGAGAACTCTCCAGGACGCGCCATTCTGATGCCTTCAATTTTAAGTATACGCCGCATCAACATATCCATAATTACCGGACCACCATGCCCCTGCAGCTCTAGCACGTCTTCCCCGGTAAAGGAGTGCGGTGCTTTAAATAAAATAGCAATGCCCTGATCTATCGTTTGTTTATCTTCATCAAGAAAGGATAAGTAATCCGCTTTACGCACGATAGGACGTTTATTTAAGATTGTCTGGGCGACCAGTTCTGTTTTTGGTCCGGAGACACGAATAATCCCAACGCCACCGCGTCCCGGTGGCGTGGCTTGTGCGATGATGGTTTCATTAGTGAGCATGTCATTACCCGAAAGAAGTTGCTGTGGCTGATAGTAAAAAGGCGGCCCAAGGCCGCCTTGATGAGGTTGGCAAGCTTATTTTCTGCTATGCAAGCCTTGTTTTTCCAAGTTATGGAAAATGATTGTCTGCTGAATAATGGTTACTATGTTACTCATCAACCAGTATAGAACCAGACCTGCTGGGAACCATAGGAAGAAGAAGGTAAACATGACAGGCATAAATTGCATAACCTTCTGCTGCATTGGGTCCTGAACCTGTGTCGGTGACATTTTCTGGATCAAGAACATGGTTGCACCCATCAATAGCGGTAACACGTAATATGGGTCTTGTGCAGATAAGTCATGAATCCATAACGCGAATGGAGAATGGCGTAATTCAACACTCTCCATCAATGCCCAGTATAAAGAGATGAAAATCGGCATCTGGATGATCATTGGGAAACAACCACCTAATGGATTAACTTTTTCTTCTTTATACAGCGCCATCATCGATTGCGACACTTTTTGACGATCTTCGCCATGACGCTCACGTAATGCGGTTAATTTAGGCTGTAGTAAGCGCATTTTAGCCATTGAGGTGTATTGCGCTTTAGTCAGCGGATACATTGCACCACGTACGGTAAAGGTGATCATCATGATCGCAACACCCCAGTTACCGACCAACGATTGGAAAAACTGCAGTAATTTGTATAAAGGTTGTGCGATAAACCATAACCAGCTGTAATCAACAGTTAAGTCTAAGCCATCAATAATAGCGCCCATTTCATCTTGTAATTTTGGACCAATCCAAATTTGAGCTGAAATAGTTTTCTCTGAGTGCGCAGCAATAGCTTGTACGGGCTGTTTAAAACCAATAATAGCTTGGCCTTCTGTCGCGCTATTTTTACCAATATTTAAGGTATAAAAATTATTTAGACCTTCACCTGGGATCCAAGCGGTTACAAAATAATGTTGTAACATACCGACCCAGCCACTGTCCGTTGTACGGGCAAGGTTAGCATCAGTTATTTCATTAAACTTATATTTTTCATAACGTTTATCAGATGTACCTAATGCTGCACCACGGTAAGCCTTCATCATCATGCCGCTGCTTTTTTCTTCTGCAAGGTCAATGTTTTGCTTAAGCTGTCCGTACATTTGCACCGAGATTGGTTGTGCTGATTTATTGTTTACCTGG
The DNA here is from genome assembly GCA_047628235.1 of Moritella sp. Lineage (GTDB taxonomy): Bacteria > Pseudomonadota > Gammaproteobacteria > Enterobacterales > Moritellaceae > Moritella. Next base: position 4,073 of record JBLHPA010000076.1, on the reverse strand, counting down.
TAGCTGACTTCAACATCATAACTGCCACGGGTAAGCGTAAACAACTTAGTAAATTCAACGCCATTTGCATCAGTATAAGAGAGTGGAACCGTTAGGGTGTCACCAGATATAGTAAAGCTATCTGCCTCTGTGTTGTACTGAGGACGACCTTCTGCGTTTGCATCTGGACCATTAGCGCCGATCAGGCCACTTTGTGCAACATAGACATTTTCCTTATCATTTTGTAATAAGGTAAATCTGTCTTCTGAATTTAGCTCTGTTGCGTGCTCAAGTAAGTCTGCACGAACAATGTCACCACCTTTGGTATCAATGGTCAGAGCTAGTACATCTGAGCTCACACTGATGAGGTTATTTGATTGTGAGGTGATCGGTGCATTCGATTCTATGCCACTACCTGCAGGAATATCGCCGGTAGAATTATTGGCGATCGTTTGAGTCGTTGTTGGTACTGTAACCGGGTTGTCTTTATTCTGCCACTCTGTATATAGCAAGAAGCTGACAAACAATAATCCGATGACAAGTAAATTACGTTGGGATTCCATAATCTAATTAATCTCTTTGCTTGGGTTTAGGTACAGGATCGTAACCATGTTTATTACTTAAGGGGTGACATGTTAATAGACGTTTGCCCGTGAGCCAACAACCTTTTGTAAATCCGTGGAGTTTTATTGATTCAATCGCGTATTGTGAGCAGGTTGGAGTGAAGCGGCAGCGAGGACCAATCATCGGACTGATAAATAATTGGTAACCTCGAATTAATTTGGTGCCTAGCCATTGCAACGGCGACAAAGTTTGCGCCATAACTTCTCCAATAATGCCTCAATTTCAGCATTTTCTAAGTTAGCAATACCTGATTTAGCAATAACCACTATGTCAACATCGGGAAAATCATGTTGGCGTGTCCGAAAACTTTCTCGAAACAAGCGCTTTACTCGGTTACGTCCGACAGCAAGTTTAATTGCTTTTTTCGGTACGGCCAAGCCAATGCGAGGATGTCCAAGAGTATTTTTTTTAGCAAGTATAGTTATATTAGGTGAGGCTGATCGCACAGGGTCTGCGAACACGTTTTTGAATTGTTCGGGAGTTAACAAACGTAACTCCCGAGGAAAGCTCTTATTTATCACGTCTGATAATTAAGCGCTTAAAGTCTTACGACCTTTTGCACGGCGACGTTGTAGAACCTTGCGGCCACCTACTGTCGCTTTACGTGCACGGAAACCGTGAGAGCGTTTACGCTTCAGGTTACTTGGTTGAAAAGTACGTTTCATAGCATTATCCGTTATAAATTAACTGTACAGTTATGTTTATGTTGAGTTAGCCAAGTAATTTTGACCGGTCGTCAACTTAACTAACACAAAAAGAGGCAGAATTTTAATCATTGTTATAAAACAAGTCAATAATTAATCAACACTAGCCTCGTGAAAATGACAATATCTCACTTCAATTCGATAATTTCGACCAATTATTATGCGATTGGATACATGAAATAATAGGCCAAATTTCTATCTAAGATAGATAAAAATTATAATTTCGTTCGATGTTGTCGTAACTCCAATCTGATCACAAGGGATCAAGCGGGGAATTATACAGGCTATTGAGTAACTAACAAGTCAGCGTGGCTAATTTATCCACTTTATTCCTTATGATAGCTGATTTACTCGTCGTAAAAAGGCTTGAGTACGTGGATCTTGCGGTCGATTGAAGATCATCTCTGCGGATCCTTGCTCTATGATATGGCCTTGATCCATAAATATAACCCGATCGGCGATCTCTCTGGCAAACTGCATCTCGTGGGTAACGATCAACATGGTCTGTTTCTGCTGGGCTAATTTTTTCATCAAACTCAGCACTTCGCCAACCCACTCAGGGTCCAGCGATGAGGTTGGCTCATCAAACAGGATAACTTTACTGCGCGCGGCCATAGCGCGGCCAATGCCGATACGCTGCTGCTGTCCACCGGATAGGGCTGATGGGTAGACGTCCTTTTTGTCTGCTAAGCCGATGCTCTCGAGAATGGCTAAGCCTTCCTGCACTGCAACTGCTTTGGTTTTTCCACGTACCGTTATCAATCCTTCTGTTATGTTTTCTAAGGCCGTTTTATTGGCAAATAATGCATAGTTTTGGAATACAAAAGCGGTTTTTTTACGTAATTCGGTAAGCTGTTTTTTAGTGAAATTGGTTACGTTAATTACCAGATCATCAATTTTTATCTCTGCTGTATTGGGTTGCTCAAGGAAGTTGAGGCAGCGGAGCAGGGTGGATTTTCCGGTGCCCGAAGGACCAATAATAACCGTTGTTTCGCCTTCCTTAATATCCAGATCTATTTTTTTGAGGATAAGGTTATCACCAAACTGTTTACTTAAGTTAGCCACTTTGATCATGTTAATAGGCCTTATTGAGGTAACGTTCTAAGTGTACTTGTACTTGTGTAAAGACCACTACAACCGCCCAATAAATCAGCGCAACGGCAAGGTAACTTTCAAAGAAGTAAAAACTTGACGAGGCTTCCATCTGGGTTTTTGCCATGATTTCGGTAACACCCAGCGTAAATGCCAAGGAGGTGCTCTTGATCATATCGATAAAGTAATTCATCAATGATGGCGCCGCGATACGTGCTGCTTGTGGCAAGATGATACGGCGCATCGCTTGACTTGCGGTCATGCCGATACTTAATGAGGCTTCCATTTGTGACTTATCAACCGCCATGATCGCGGCGCGAATACTTTCTGCTTTGTAAGCGGCAAAGTGCAGTGTTAAACCAATCACGGATGCGGTAAAGGCATCCATGTTGATCAGTATTGGGAATAGCTGAGGTAGACCGTAATACAACAAAAATAATTGTACGAGGAGTGGGGTGCCACGAAAAAAAGAAATAAATAACATGGCTAACTGATTGAGCACGGGGACTTTGAAAGTGCGTACTACAGCTAGGCCGATTGCTAATATCAGGGCGAAGACGAAACCGATAAGAGCCATCTGCATGGTTGTTCCCAGATACTTAAACAGTATCGGGAACAGGTTTAGCATGTATTCAAAATTAAATTGCATTTATTTTACAGTGATATCCGTTGAGAACCATTTTTCTGAAATTGCAGCAAGGGTGCCATCTGTACGCATGTTGTCCAGTGTTAAATTCACCTTTAGACGTAGCACGTCCTGTTTTTTCGTTTTCAAAAATGGCATTGCATTTTCGATTGTTTCAAACGTAGGGCCCGCCAGTTGCAACGGTAATGGTGACTTGTTGATTAATTCAAGTGATGATATACGATCCATCACAAAGGCGTCAGTACGGCCTAATGCTACATCAAGTTGAATACCCGTGTCGTAAGTTTTGATGGTAATGTTGTTATTTGCGTCGTATTTGCGTAATAAATCAGCAAAATTTGAACCTAAATTTACACCCACGGTTTTGTTAGCTAGATCGCCAATACCGTTAATCTCTTGGTTCCCTTTTTTTACCACTACTTGCGCACCGTCATAAACGTAAGTTTGGCTAAATGCATATTTTGCGGTACGTGCTGGGGTGATTGTTATTTGGTTTGAAATTGTATCGATACGGCCTGTTTCTAACATACCAAATAGACCTGAAAAGTTAACCGTGATGAATTCTACTTTTGCATCATTACGTTTCGCAATTTCTTCCCATAAATCGACTTCAAAACCTTGCAGCTGATCATTTTTTGAAAAACCGAAAGGAAAATAATTTCCTGACATACCTACTTTAATCGTTTCCTGCGCGTGAGAAAATGTGGTTATGCTTGTAGCAAGTAGCATGATGGCGGTTAATAATATTTTTTTCATGTTAGTACCTGAATATTACTGATTATGTATTTGATCCTAGCATTATATTCGAATGTAAAATGAATTATAAATAGCGTTTAGTTATAACTAATTGCTAAATGTTAGTGCTTCATATTTAATTTGACTGATTTTTTGTTTTAATTAGGCCCTTATTGGCTTTTATTTTTGTTTTGTGTGGATAACTGTTCATTCATGCTAGCGATTATTCACAATTCGCAGTAAAATAGTCCATTATTTCTTATTTAATCTGGAGTGTGAAGAGTGTCAGTTTC
>JBLHPA010000075.1:0-13633 GCA_047628235.1 Moritella sp. | reverse complement strand
TTTGACATGATATCTGCACAATAAAGCAAAGAAATAATCACCAAAGTATACCTGTTGAGCAGATATGAATATAGGATAAATTACAATATTTGGTCTTGTTAGTGTGGTTTTTTCAAGGGTTTTGGCGTGGGTTTTATCAAAACGGCTGAAAAGGCGGTTATTCAATGCCTTTCTTGATGAGGTATTGATATGGTATTTGCTCTGTTTGACTAGCGACCAGGGTATGATCCATGAACTGACAAAAACTGGGGATGTCACGGACAGTTGCGGGGTCGTCAGCAACAATTAGCAGGGTTTGACCGAGCTCCAGCTTTCGTACTGTTTTTCGCACCATCATTACCGGTTCGGGACAGCGCAGGCCTGTAGCATCGAGTTGATGCTCAGGATTAGAAAATAGCGGATTCATGGGTGCTCTCTCCGTGGTAAATATATTTTAATAGACTAATATTGAATTATACCCTATAAATAACTGATAACTTAATTTTCATACTACTCTGTTAATTTCAGTAGTTCGTTAATAGCAGTTATAGCATTTAGTAAATATCAACAAGGAGTGTGTATGTTACTACAAGCCAACGGCAGACTGAAAGTATATTCTTCGATCGCTTTTGTGGCGTTAGTTGTTATGCTAACGGAAATACCTATTGCTGATACGGGAACCTGGCTGGGGGTTTTGAGTATGGTTGCGATAGCCATTTGGATAGAACTCAGCGATTATCTTGAGGACGAAGAGGGCGATTAGTCGATCTTTTTTTATGTATAATTTACATTGTTTTAGTGTACTTCCCTTTAATTATTTTTTCATACTGACACCTCCTCTTTTCATTGCACTAATTTGTAGCATCATCGTTATTGCTAAGTGTGGTGCTGGGCTAAACTGCGAACACTTTGGCTTTTACCATATCTCGGTACTGTTTGGGTTCCATATCAAAGCGTTGCTGAAATTTAATTTTAAAATAATAAGCATCTCGGAAACCGACTTGCTCAGCAACATCACACATAGTCAAGCCAAAGTCACGCAGTAGCTCTTGTGCCGTTTCTAGGCGTATTTGCAGTAAAAATTGATTCGGGGTTTGTCCGACCTGCTCTTTGAAGCGCCGGTTAAATGTCCGTAGCGGTAACTGGCACACATCTGCAATGATCTGATTGGTGATACTTTTAGCCATGTTTCTTTTCATCCAGTCCTGCGCGAGGGCGATGGATTCGTCAAACTGTAACTGTCCGCCTATTTGATAAAAGGGCTGCTGGTTGGAACGTGATATTTCATGGGAAAAATGAGTTTCAATCACGCTGGCAATCTTTTGCCCTAACATTTCGTTGATTAAAAATAGCATCATTTCTGACTGCGAATTAATACTACCCGCGCAGTATAAGCCATTGGCTGCAGTGATCGATGCTTTACGGTTCAATTTAACTTTAGGGTAATGTGCCGTGAATTGATCATAAAAATACCAGTGCGTAGTGGCGGTTTGCCCATCGAGTAATCCTGCCTCCGCCAACCAGCAGACACCTGTGCCGGTAGAGAGTATTTTTGCTCCTCCGGTATACTGTTGATGCAGCCAAGGGATGATCTCTGGATGTTTAATAATGGATACCAATGGATTGCCCCACATGGGCGGCAACACAACCAGGTCAAAAATTTGTTCACTGGCAAACGTCAGATCGGGCTGTAACCGCAAACCTGCGGTAAGGGGTTTAGCAATTAAACTCGAGGCGATCAATTTTATTTCCAGCGGATCGTTATGTTGTGCTTTTCGGTTACGCAAGCGAGACGCACCGGAAAGCATTTCTGCTGCCAAGGATATCCCTGTTACCAAGGCTTTATCATAGAGTGCAAATCCAACTTTCATGCTGTTCTCCTGCCGTATTAATAGATACCCATGACCACGCTATTTATTGTATGAATGCCGCGTCTAAGTATAAATATAGCCTTTTGGCACATTGTTCCGGGTAAATGGCACGTTTAAAAGTGAATTGTTAGTATAACTTGCTAGACTGTCTAGCAATAGCAGAGATTATAATGAGATGTAGAAAAATGGCGAAGTTACCTTTAATTGTTGGTTTGGGTGGTATTAATGCTGCCGGGCGTAGTTCTGGTTTTCATAGTTATAAACGCTTGGTCTGCGATGTCTTAGGCGATGACGTGATGGAAAGTACCTGGCTAGATTTAGCAAATCGCATGGGACTTGACGCAGATAATATTGATGCAGATATTATCGCGCAGATTAAAGCGGGAACATTAGTTCGCCGAGTCGAAACGTTTGATCCGGATGCGGTCTCCTATCAGCGTAAGGCTAAATTAGAGCCAACTACGTCGGCTATTACTTTTCAGCTAAATAAAGCAAAACTACCGCATACCATTCCGGATAATTGGCAGTTAACTGAGCTGGATGGAAAAGTAGTTCAGGTCACCGTGGATGGTAGTTTTGAAGCGTTAATTAGTGACAAGATTAGTTACCCTGTTTCGAGTGCTGGCTGTATTCCAACGGGTTTTGATCCCGGTAAATTATATAATTCACGATCGCACCCGCGCGGTTTACAGCTCAATGTGTATGCGGCATCGGATGCATTAAACTCGCTAGGCATCGATTGGGATCAAGTGCTTAAATTGATCAATCCAGATGAAGTTTCTGTTTATGCTGGCAGTGCATTGGGCCAAGTTGACGATAATTCCTTTGGCGGTATGATCTCTGCCTTCCTAAAAGGCGGGCGGGTCAGTACAAAAATGATGGCCATGTCATTAGCTGAAATGCCAGCAGATTTTATCAATAGTTATGTGATCAATAGTGTTGGTACGACAGGCACTAACATGGGAGCCTGTGCCAGTTTCTTATATAACTTGCGTCAGGGCATGCAAGATATTCAAAGTGGTAAATCTAAAGTAGCAATTGTCGGTAATGCGGAAGCGCCCGTAGAAGTTAGCTTGATGGAAGGTTTCCGTGTGATGGGGGCACTGGCTGAAGATGATAAGCTCATGAAACTTGATGGCAGTGCCGTCGTTGATAACCGTCGAGCCTGTCGACCATTCTCATCCAATGCTGGTTTTACTATGGCTGAATCTGCGCAATTTGTAGTATTAATGGATGATGAATTAGTCTTGCAGTTGGGGGTTAATATATATGGCTCAGTTGCTGATGTATTTATTAATGCCGATGCCAATAAAAAATCTATTTCAGCGCCGGGCATTGGTAACTATGTCACAGTCGCAAAGGCGACTGCATTAGCGAAAGCTATCCTTGGTGAGTCTGGCCTGCAACATACGTTCGTACAGGCGCACGGTACCGGCACGCCACAAAATAGAGTGACAGAAAGCCATATTTTAAATCAGGTAGCGGCGTCATTTAATATCGAAAATTGGCCAGTTACTGCGGTCAAGTCTTATCTTGGTCACTCAATAGGAGCGGCAGCAGGGGATCAGCTTATCGCCTCACTTGGCGTTTGGCAATATGGCTGGATCCCAGGTATCAAGACCATCGACCATATTGCTGATGATGTCCACCAGTCTCACCTTAATATTCTGACCGATCATCAGTATGTGGGACTGCAGGGGAAAGAGATGAAAGCGGTGATATTAAATGCCAAAGGTTTTGGTGGGAACAATGCGTCTGGTTTAGTTTTATCACCGGCTCAAACCTTGCGAATGCTTGAATCTAAGCATGGTAATGATGTAGTTAGTGCTTACAAGTTAAGAAATGAGCAAGTGCAAATATGCGCAGAAAAAAATGATCGTGCAGCCTGTCAGGGACAAGAGAAAGTCCGCTATGAATTTGGTAATGCTGTGATGGACGAAACTGAGGTGACGATTACCCAGGAAGAGATCTTGTTAACCAAATTTGAAAATAGTATTAAATTAATCCAGGACAACCCTTACCAAGATTATACGGACTAACCGTATATTACGCTGCGACCTGCACGGGGCGCAGCATATATCATGATTTTATCTCATTGGCCATGAGCTGTAACTCTTCGGCAATACCCGCTATCTGTTTTAGTTTTTGGATCAGCAGTACGGTATTTTTGTTCTCATTAGTTTCATGCTTATTTAGCAACATTTCAATCTCGGTTATATAAAACCGCTCACTCGTCAGTGATGTCGAAATGGTCGTTTGAGTTTGAAGTAAGGCATTGTTGATCAGTTTTTCCACTAAAGCCAAGTCATCACGCATCTTTTCATCGCACAGTTTTTTCCTGTGCACACCCAATGCCGACAGCGCGGACAGCATGGCGTGATTTCGCCTGGCAATATCATATACATGATTTAGTTTATAACGCTTATTATTGGGCTCGATTTGCATATCTTTCCATGACGCAACTAAATCGCTATCGGCCATGTAGGCGTGCCGGCGTGCCACCCGATAGGATAGGTCATTATTTTTACCGGACATATATTGCTTAATTATCTCATGAAAATAATTTTGGTTAGCCGTAATGGCATCCACTAAATATTTAGGAAACTGCTTATATTGCCAGTCAGGAAGCACTAACTTTACCAATATGAAAGCAATGCTGCAGCCGGTTAGTGTATCGATTATACGTGGTAAGGCAACTTCATAGCCTTGTAGGTATAACACATTAAAAGCCAGCAATACCAATAGGGTAATGTAAGTAACAGCGCGGCTATAATCTTGACGCAGGTAATAAAAGAACAGGAATGCAGAAGCTGCCAGTAAAAAGAGTTGCCCCCTTTCTGTCGGGAATAGGTACAGCAGGAATGATCCAATAATTATCCCGGCGAGGGTACCTGTTATTCGCTGTTTTAATTTTGCCCTTGTCGCGCTGTAACTGGGTTGCAGGACAAATAAGGTCGTCAAAACTACCCAATAGCCGTGCAGATCTGAGTATTGAATAATGATATAGGAGATAGCCATGCCAATGGTCAGGCGAATAGCATGGCGAAAAACCGGGCTCGACAGATTGAGAGTTTTTTTTAAGCTTTTTAGCACGGGCTCAGTTGGGCGTGGCGCCAACATTAAAAATTCATGTTCACTCTGTGGTTCTGTGTTAATGAGCAATAAATTGGCCTTGTTTAGATTACTAAACAGTAATTTGAGTGGCGCATTAAGTTGTAAGTTGAGACTTAATTGTAATAACTCTTTTTTTAAAATATCCAGTGACCATGTTAACCCAGTGTCATGCCTATAGTTGCTTTTATGTAAAATAGCATTACCACAGTGAGTACAAGCTTGCGCCAGTTGTTTTAATACCTGTTCAAAACCTGAAATTATCAGTGCATTGTTTAAATTATGCTTCAGTGAACTGTAATGAAAATGACTTGAGGTCATTTTCTCATGTAATTCTTGCGCTTCTTGATAGAGATGAATAAGGCGCTTAATTTCAGTGGAAAGCACTTGCTGGTTCATGTGGTGATCTAGATTATTCCGGCACTCTGTCATCGCATTGACAATATTAATATTGAGTGTCGATAGTGTATGCCGGACTGTTTTATGATCAAGTTCTTCCTTGGAAAAAAATTTCGCTTTTTCCATTTGGTATTTACTTAACGCAAAGTAGATATCTGCCAATTTCTCTCGGGTTGGGTTATATAAAGTCAATTTTAACAGCGAAATTGAGATGATGAAATACCAGGCTGCACCGGCAATAAGCAGCTGTGAATAGCTATTCAGTTGGAGAGGTGAGTGACTGAATCCTGCGCCGTGACTTAGGCCTAGCATGGTATAAACAGCAATAATTAAGGTGGCAAAACTGATGCTGACGTAGCGTTTGCCTATTGAGCCGAGGATAATGACGCAAAAGGTAAAAAAGCATATCGCGACGAGAAAAACACCCTTATAGGGAAAGAGAGCACTAACCATAAGAGCTGAGAGTGTAAAGCAGATCAGGGTGATAACACTATTGATAACACGGCGTTTGATGCTCTCATTACCCTCGGATATAACAGCGGCAACAATACCCAGCACAGCGGTAACAGAGACTGACGATTTATCCATAAAATAGCAAGGTACCAGCAATGTGACTGATGCGAGAAATGCTTTTAACGCAATGAAAAAATTACTATCAGCAGTAAGGTAAATCAGTTTGCGCCACTGCTTTAACATTGATTATTATTCCATTATAAAAATATAAGATCGCATTGCTGTTCCGCTACCGCGGTCTGGCTTGCTGTAAATAGTCATGGCCGTGCTTGTTATTACGAGCAGATTATCACTAAAATAACTTAACCTGTTGTTTTTAATTGCTACTGGGCAGCTTTAATTGCATTTTCAAGCTGTTTAACGGCCTGCTCATTGGTGATTTTTTTATCATAAATGAAGTTACTAATAACCCGGGTTATTGCTGATTGCACATAGGTAGTTGTTGCCATTGCTTGGGAAAATGTGGGCACCAGTGCGTTATTACTTTGTGCTTCTTGATAGTCTCGTTTGGCCTGCAGTGAGCAGCTATTAAAGTTGGCCATATCCACATTATTAATTATTGGCAGTGAGCCTTTTTTCGCATTAAACGCGGACTGGAGTTCAGGTGTTAGAATGGTGCTAGCAAAAGCATTCTGCGCTTGTTGTGTTTGCGTAGATACCCCTTTGAGTTTAAAAAAGGCAAAACTATCAATATTGTAACTGAAACTGCCTTGGCTACCCGGAAATACGGCGCATAATATATCAGTACCAAGTTGTTGTTTGGTTTTCATCAGTTCACTAGCAACCCAATCTCCCATAATTTGCATCGCTGCATTACCATTCGCTAACATTTGGCTGGCTTGATCCCAGCTGCGACCTTTAGCATCCTCATCAATAAATAGTGATATTGTTCTTAGTGCTGCAAATACTCGCAGCATCTCTACTGATGTTAATACTGCAGGATTTAAGGCAACAAATGCCTGTTTATATTTTTCTGCCCCAAGCATACTGAGACTTATTGATTCAAATAAAATGGCATCAGCCCAAGGTTCTGACGTGTGGGCTATTGGCTGAATACCGGCCACTTTTAATTTAGGCAGTGTTGAAATAAGCTGCTCAAGCGTAGTAGGGATGCCTATATTTGCGTGACGAAAGGCGGCGGCGTTGATCCATAACCAATTCACTCTATGAATATTAATGGGGACTGCAACATAGTGTCCCTGATACTTCATTACTGGTTGAATAAAGGCGGGGAGTTTTGTATCCCATTGCTGGCGTTGAGCAAGCTCATCCAAAGTCGTCAGAAATCCCAATTTTGCCCATTCCTGGATATTGTGGCCTTTTATCAGTGCGGCAGTTGGTGGGTTCCCTGATACTGCTCTTGAGCGCAGTACGGTTAAAGCCGTGTTACCGCCGCCGCCTTTGATCGCAAAATTTTGCCAGGTATTGTTGGTCTGTTCGACTTTATTGCGTAATTCATTGAGCGCATTGAGTTCACCATCAGATGTCCACCAGTGCATGACCTCAACTTGGCTGGCGTGGGTGGCAATGGAGTTAAGGGCCGCTATAGTAAGTAAACTGAATATGAGTGGTTTGATCATGACTTGCCAATTATTGACGGTTTATAGGGTAAACGTAAGATCACCTTCAAGCCTGAATCGGTTTGATTGTGCAGAGTGAGGGTACCGCCGTGTGCACTGGCAATATTACGCGCAATGCTAAGCCCTAATCCAGAGCCTTCACTGTCCTTTGCTATCCGGGTATAAGGGGTAAATACTTCTTCCATCATATACTCTGGGATCCCTGGCCCCGTATCCGCAAAAGTTATGATGATATGTTCATGCTCCTGGGTGACGGTAATATGTACGCAGTTACCGTATTTTATCGCATTCTCAACTAGATTGGTTAAACAGCGCTTTATTGCTAAAGGCTTTCCGCTATAGTAAGCGGTTACATTTTTAGACTCAAAGGTAACTTTCTCAATGTTGGTATTATGATGATCGGATATTTCATGAAGCAGTACCAGTAGATCTATTTGGCTATTATTTTCATGAATATCGGTGTCCTTTACACACTGTAATGCACCTTTGACCATTATTTCTAATTGATCTAAATCAGTATTGAATTTAGCTGTTTTCTCTTCATCATTAAGTAGTTCTGCACGTAACCTTAACCGCGTTATTGGTGTTTTTAAATCATGAGAAATGGAGCGAAATAAACGTTCCCTATCATCAATGTAGCGCTTGATTCTTAAGTGCATACGGTTGAATGCTTTGGTAGCAATGACGAGTTCTGAAGCACCAATTTCGGGCAAAGGAGGCTGATCTAAGTCTTGGCTCAGGGTTGTGGCAGCTGCAGCCAGTTGTTTTAATGGTTTGGTTTGCCAGCGTACCAATACATAGATCATCCACATCAGGTTCGCGGTGATCAGGAAGATAAAGAATATCTGTTCATTTGTTACTATACTGTAATCTAAGGAGACATAAGGTGAAGGCAACAATGCTGCTATGTATAACCACTCTCTAGGTGCCAATTTGAGCTGAATGACCAATACCGGTGGATTAAGTGGTTCTAGAGTGAGTGAGTAGTGTGCCCATGATTTAGGCAGATCTGAGAGTAGCATGTTGTTGTTTAATATATGTAAGGTCTTTGGGTGAGAAAACTCGATGCTGATGGATAAGCTGCTGCCAAGTTTATTGTGCAGAACTCGCCGGAATTCATCCAATACGATACGTTTCATTTGCGAATCGGCAACGGCTTCAATATTAATCTCAGTCTCATTTAAAGACACAAAATAGCGGCTACCGCCAAAGTCGCGCAGTTGGTCTAAAACAATATGACGATATTGCAAAGGTAAAGAATTAAAAAAAGTGGCTGTTGATGCGATATTTTGAGCCATGCTTTCTGCGGTGTTTTTTAATCCTTCCAGTTCCTGTTCTTTACTAAAACTATACCAAACGCTGGTTGATATTAGTTGAGCTGTAGCGATTGAAAGTAGGGTAAGCAGCAACATCCTTGATACTAAAGAACTCGGTAATAGACGCTGCAGATAGTGTTTAGTCTTCATAGGTCACTTCGGTGATCAACACATAACCGCTGCCTCTAATCGTTTTGATCAGGGACGGGCTCTTGCTGTTATCGCCCAGTTTTTGCCTTAAACGACTTAACTGAATATCAATACCGCGCTCTAATGGCAATGATTCTCGACCGCGCGTGGCATCGGATAGCGCATCTCTATCTAGCACTTGATTGGGGTTGGTGACAAACAGCTTTAGCATGTTAAATTCACTGCCAGACAACGCCGTGGTGGTGTTATCGGTTAGGTTCAGTAATTCACGTGTCAGGGTATCGAGTCTCCAGTGAGAAAAGGTAAAATAACGCCCATGTGTTGGTTTGGTATAACTGGATCTGCGTAACAAGGCTTTAATGCGTGCCTGTAATTCTCTGGGGCTAAATGGTTTGGCCATGTAATCATCGGCGCCAATTTCCAAACCGACAATACGGTCAGCCTCGTCCGAATTTGCTGTTAACATAATAATGGGGACTTGGGAGGTGCGACGAATTTTTTGGCATAAAGTGAAGCCGTCATCACCAGGCATCATTACATCCAGTACGATGATGTCGGGATCGTTGACTGCCAGTATCCGCTGCATTTCTTTACCCCCACCGGCGGTGAGCACCGAAAATCCAGCCTGCTCTAGGTATTCACTGAGTAATTCTTTAATCTCAATATCATCATCAACCACTAATATTTGTTTTTTTGTATTCATGCTTGATCCATTATCTACAGTGCGAGCTTACATTGAACCGTCTGGAGGGATAAATTTCAAGGATTAGATACAAAAAAGCCAACTATTGTCATAGTTGACTTGAATTTAGTTAAAAAAATTACTGTTTATTGAACAATAGCAATTATTATTGAACAATAGCTATTAGTCTTCGATACGCTCAAAAATAGTGGCGATACCTTGGCCTAGACCGATACACATAGTCGCGAGACCATATTTACCGCCTTGAACTTCAAGTTCGTTAACCAGTGTTGTTGAAATACGCGAACCAGAGCAACCGAGCGGGTGACCAAGAGATATTGCCCCGCCGTTAAGGTTGATCTTGGTATCAACAACATCTTCGAGGCCGAGCTCTTTAACACAAGGTAGCGATTGTGCTGCAAAAGCTTCGTTTAGTTCGAATACATCAATATCATCAATGGTTAGACCTGCACGTTTAAGTGCTTTTTTCGTCGCTGGCACAGGACCGTAACCCATGATGGAGGGATCACAACCAGCAACAGCCATAGACACAACTTTAGCGCGAGGTTTAAGGCCGAGTTCTTTGGCTTTGTCGGCTGACATCAGTAACATTGCTGAAGCACCATCGGATAGTGCTGATGATGTACCTGCCGTTACTGTTCCATTTATAGGGTCAAATACCGGACGTAAACCAGCCAGACTTTCCATTGATGTTTCTGGACGAATAACTTCATCAAAATCATACAATTTTAAGATGCCATCTGCATCATGGCCTTCGATTGGCAGTATTTCACGTTTGAAACGGCCTGAAAGTGTCGCTTCATGGGCTAATTTGTGCGAACGAACTGCAAACGCATCTTGTTGCTCACGACTAATGCCATACATTTTACCCAGCATTTCAGCTGTTAGCCCCATCATACCGGCTGCTTTTGCCGTCGATTTAGCCAGACCAACGTGGAAGTCAACACCGTGGTTCATCGGTACATGGCCCATGTGCTCAACACCACCAATGATCATAATATCGCCGTCTCCCATGGCGATAGCGCGTGTTGCATCATGGATAGCTTGCATTGAAGAACCACATAAACGGTTAACTGTTACTGCGCCAGCAGTGATAGGAATACCAGCAAGTAAAGAAGCATTACGGGCGATATTGAAACCTTGCTCTAGCGTTTGTTGCACACAGCCCCAATAAACATCTTCAATGTCGTTTGGGTTTACTTCAGGATTACGTTCAAGTAAACCTTTCATTAATTTTGCAGATAGATCTTCAGCACGAACGTGACGGAATGCACCGGCTTTAGAACGCCCCATAGGTGTACGTAGACAATCGACTACAACTACATCTCTCATTTTTTTATCCTCGCTCGTGTCTTAGTAAAAATTTTTGCCTTCAGCTGCGCGTTGACGCAAGCCTTCAGTTACTTGATATAGAGGTCCTAAATCAGCATATGAATCAGCTAATTCAATATATTTATCCAGACCCATTGTGTCTAAATAACGGAACACACCACCACGGAATGGAGGGAAGCCAATACCATAGATAAGAGCCATATCGGCATCACCTGGTGTGGCAACAATGCCTTCTTCAAGACAACGAACAACTTCGTTAATCATTGGGATCATACAGCGGGCAATAATCGCGTCTTTGCTGTAGTCCGTTTTCTCGCCAGCAACGTCTGCAAGTAGCTCGTAGCTTACCGCGTCAGGCGTTTTCTTAACACGACCACGGCGGTCTTTAGCATAAGAATAGAAGCCAATACTGTTTTTTTGACCATAACGTGTCGCTTCGAACATGACATCAATTGCGTCACGGCCTGTTTTAGCCATACGTTCAGGGAAACCTTCAGCCATTACTGCAGCGGCGTGGTGGCCAGTGTCAATACCAACAACATCAAGCAGGTATGCAGGGCCCATTGGCCAGCCGAATTCTTTTTCCATTACTTTATCAACAGCAACAAAATCAGCGCCATCGGCGATTAGTTTTGAGAAACCGAAGAAGTAAGGGAATAATACGCGGTTAACAAAAAAACCAGGGCAGTCATTGACAACGATAGGCGTTTTGCCCATTTTGGCTGCATAAGCAACGGTTGTCGCAATTGTTTCATCGGATGATTTCTCACCACGAATGATTTCTACAAGTGGCATTTTATGCACTGGATTGAAGAAGTGCATTCCACAGAACTGCTCTGGGCGTTTCAAGCTCTTCGCGAGTACATTAATTGGAATCGTAGAAGTATTTGAAGTGATGACTGTGTCTGCACTTACGTTGTCTTCTAATTCAGCTAATACCGCGGCTTTAATTTTTGGGTTTTCAACAACCGCTTCGACGATAATGTCAGCTTCATCAACTGAGTTATAGCTTAGTGTCGGTGTAATAGAAGAGATAACTTTGGCTAGTTTAGTACCGTCGATACGACCGCGTTTTAGCTGGCCAGTTAATAAACCTGACGCTGTTGTCATCCCCAGTTCTAAAGCAGCATCATTGATATCTTTCATGATAACTGGTGTACCTTTAACCGCGGACTGGTAAGCGATACCGCCACCCATGATACCAGCGCCAAGTACAGCTGCTTTATTTGTTACCTTGCCTGCTTTTGCTGCTTTTTTAGCGCCAGCTTTTAATGATTGGTCACTCAGGAATAAGCCTACTAAGGCTTGTGCTGCATCTGTTTTAGCAAGTTTAATGAATGTTGCAGCTTCCACACCAAGTGCTCCGGTACGGTCCATTCTTGCTGCAGCTTCAACGGCCTTCACTGCTGCCGTTGGTGCGGGATAATGTTTACCTGCTTTCGCGTATACCATACCAAGTGCAGTAGAGAAGCTCATTGTAGCTTCAATTTTATTTAATCCTAAAGGCGCTTGTTTTTGCGCACGTCGAGACTGCCAATCAAGTTTTCCGTCTATTGCATCTTTAACAATTGATAGCGCGGCTTCGCGTAATTTCTCAGGAGCCACGATCGCATCAACGGTACCAAACTTCAATGCAGCTGGTGCTTTATAATCTTTACCTGTCGTTATCCACTCAACAGCATTATCAGCACCAATTAAGCGTGGCAAACGAACCGTACCACCAAAACCAGGCATAATGCCTAACTTTGTTTCCGGTAGTCCGATACGCGCTGTGGTATCTGCTACACGGAAGTCTGTCGCAAGAATTGCTTCACAGCCTCCACCTAATGCGTGACCGTTTACAGCCGAAACAGTTGGATAAGGAAGATCTTCAATGGCATTGAAAACAGCATTTGCTTGCTCTAACCAACCTAATAATTCAGCTTCAGGTAATTTGAACAGTTCAAGAAACTCAGTGATATCGGCACCAACAATAAATGCGCCCTTTCCTGATGTTTGAATTAAACCTTTAATGTCTGAATTAGTTTGTAATACTTTTACTGCTTCAGTTAACGCTTGTAACGTTGCTTGATCAAATTTATTAACAGGGCCTTTCGCGTCGTATTTTAATTCTGCGATGCCATCTTCTAATAGAGTGACCGAGAGTTGTTCGGCTTGGTAAATCATTACGTTTCTCCTTGCTAAAGCGATGGTGATCATCTGCTCCGTTTACTATTTACCAGCTATGTAGGGTACTGGTTAATAGCATTCTGTCGATAATCGAGACATATTTCAACACTTATTTTAAACAACTGTTTAACTTTTGATTTGGAAGTTTTTAACCATCTATTCATTAAGTAGTACAAATTAGACTCGTGCTTAAGCGTTATACTCATGACTTAAATAAATGTTTTTACTTTATATTTAGCTGGTAGGTCTTTGTGTTTTGATTTTTTTAGTTGATAGTGCTGCCTTATTGGTTTTAGTTAATGATTTGCGCTGTTAAACCTTTAGCTTGAGCTGTTTTTATTTGTTGATTATTTGTATATATTGATTAAGGAAAAAACAAAATTAAAGCATTTAATTTTTATTTTTTGTGATCCTGAACTTGCTATTATTGAAATGAATATAGCAGTAGAATATACGAAACCTTAATTTCTTTACAGAACGCTCGTGCGGGACATCAATGAAAGTAACTAG
>JBLHPA010000074.1:0-13636 GCA_047628235.1 Moritella sp. | reverse complement strand
TTTATAAACCGAATTATTATAAACCGTACTCTTATAAACAGTACTAACAGGTTCCCCATGATCGACTTTTCAAATTTTTATCAGATAATTGCGAAAAACAAATTACACCATTGGCTCTATACCCTGCCCGCGCAGATGCATGAATGGGAACGGGAGCACAAGCACGGTTTCTTGCCGCGTTGGGAAAAGGTGCTCAAGAAGCTGCCAAAAATCACCACCCAGCATATCAATATTAAAGATAAGTTCGAAGTCGGTTTACCCGGTGAATTAAGCGAAAGTGATCGGCGTAAAACCGAGAGTTTACTGCAAAAATTTCACCCCTGGCGTAAAGGTCCGTTCCACGTACACGGTATTCATATCGATACGGAATGGCGCAGTGACTGGAAATGGGAGCGCTTACGCGAGTTTATTTCTCCGCTTAAATACCGCTATGTACTCGATGTGGGCTGTGGCAGTGGCTATCACATGTGGCGCATGCTGGGTGATGATGCCGAATTTGTGGTCGGTATCGACCCCAGCCAATTGTTCTTGGTACAGTTTGAAGCCGTGCGTCATTTTGCCAATAACGATCAGCGCATTCACCTGCTACCCCTTGGCATTCAAGAGTTACCTAAATTACGCGCTTTCGATACCGTTTTTTCAATGGGCGTACTGTACCATCGCAAATCACCGATTGATCACATTGAACAGCTGAAAAATCAGCTGCGTGATGGCGGTGAGCTAGTATTAGAAACCCTGGTTATCGACGGCGATGAACAGGCGGTTCTGGTGCCGGGAGAGCGTTATGCACAAATGCGTAATGTGTGGTTTTTGCCTAGCTGTGCGGCGCTAAAACTCTGGGTTGAAAAACTCGGTTTTGAAGACGTGCGTATCGTCGACGTGTCAGATACCAGTGTTGAAGAACAGCGCGCTACGGAATGGATGAGAAATGAATCACTGGTTGATTTCCTTGATCCGAATGATCACAGCAAAACAGTAGAAGGTTATCCAGCACCGAAACGGGCGGTATTAATTGCCACCAAAGCTTATGCCGAACCACTTAATGAGCAGGTATAATACCTGCTCATTATTAGGTACAATGACGATAATCCATTGACTCTGCATATATAATAAGAAGTTTGTACTATGCCAACAGCAGAAAAAAAATCAGCACGGAACCTTGTAACAGGAGTCATGATCTGTCTACTCCTTTCTGGCTGTACCAATATAGAACAATTTCTGAATCAGGATAAGGCTGCAGCTCAAGCCTTACAGGTACAGATTGAGCAACAAAACAAACAGATAGCTCAATTAGCAGAACAGCAAAATAGCATTCTCATGGCATTGCAAAAACAGCCTGAATATTTCGCAAAACAACAACAACATATAGCAGCGCTGGATAGCCGAATAGAAAGCTACACACAGCAACAACTGGCAATGACTAACAATCAATCGGCGAAATGCTATCAGTCAGGTGGCACTAATTCTGACTCGAATGTTAGTACGGATGCTAAGACAACCAAAGCACTCACTAATGAGGACAGTTTGTATACCGATAAAATTGTGATCGGTTCTGAAGAATATGTTTGGCTAGAAGATTTGCAGACCTATTTTAAAGCGCGTATCGATACCGGTGCAACCACATCATCATTAAACGCCACCGACATAATTGAATTTGAACGCGATGGAAAAAAATGGGTCAAATTTAACCTGAGTAATATTAACGCCGAGCAACCTCAAGCAATTGAAGCCAAAATTGTACGCACAATTTTAATCCGCCAATCAAATACGACAGAAACGATTCGCAGACCAATCATTGAACTTCCCGTTACGTTGGGAAAGATAAAAATGTTGACAGAATTCACGCTGGCAGATCGCAGTCATATGACTTTTCCGGTATTGCTCGGTCGAACTTTTCTGAAAGATATGGTAGTGGTTGACGTAGCAAAAACGTATACCGTCACGGAACAGGCTACACTTTAAAAGATATCGTCCTGTAAGCAAAGCCATTAAGTGCTGTTTACTGCATGTAAGCAGCACGTATCCTTTCAGATACAGAAATAATAAATTTAACACAGTGTTAAATTTTAACACCCAATGATAAAGAATTATCATTTCCACTTGGTTAGCGTATAAGTGATTGATATTGTAGTAACTTAGTTCGCGCTTTGTTATTCTGATTTTCTATATATCAATATAACTTAGTTGATACCTGTTTAGATTATTTACACGTTTCACTGAACTTTTTTTCTAATTTAGTGACTTATCCCTTTCTTTCACCAGCACATAGGGCCAATAATCAAATGCAAAATATAACCACGCCAAAACACAAGCCAAGTGCAACTAAAATCGCCATCAGTAGTATCCTAGGGCTGGTATTACTTAACGGTTGTGCCATGACACAATCCGAACCAACTCCCGCTACCCGCTCTCAGCAACAGCTTCAAATGGATACCATATTACAGCAGCAGGACACTATTTTGGCCATGCTGCAAGCTCAGCCAGGACAATTCAATGAGCAAGAAATTGCCCTGGCTAAACTGTCTGGGAAACTCGAACAGCTCAATGATTCGGCCAATAAATCAGTAACACCGGCATCTAGATCTGCCATAGCAAAAAATGATGAAGACCAATACCAAAATATGACGATATTGGGGCAAGAAGAGTGGGTTTGGTCTGAAAAACTGCAAACTAATTTTAAATCTCGCGTTGATACCGGTGCAGCAACTTCATCGCTAAATGCCACTGAAATAGTAAAATTTGAACGTGACGGCAAGAATTGGGTTAAGTTTAATTTATCTCACCAAGTAGATGACGGTATCTTCCCGATCGAAGCTGAAGTGGTACGAACAATAAAAATTCGCCAATCTAACTCGCCAGAGTCAGTTCGCCGTTATGTTGTCAGTTTGTCAATCGAATTAGGGCAGATTAAGACAGAAACTGAGTTTACCCTTGCTGACCGTAGCCGCATGGAATTCCCGGTACTTTTGGGTCGAACCTTCTTAAAAGACATTGCGGTTGTTGATGTTGCACAAGAATATACACAGAAAAAAAGAAAACCTAAATCCGCTCAACAAGAGGAGAAATAAGCATGCCATCTAAGATCCCATTTCGCATCTTCGTTGCGTTGCTTTTTATTCTCGGGGTTGCCGCCATTGCAGAGCGCCATATCAATGGTGAAATCCCCTGGTTACCCGGACAAACTTACTCTACTTGGATGATCGAGGCAAAAGTCGAATTTATCGCTCAGGGGGATGCCGTCAATGCCTCTTTCGCAACACCGTCAACCCAGCGCAATTACACGGTATTAAACCAAACTGCAGCCTCTCCAGGTTATGGCTTATCATTTATTGGTAATCGAGCCCAGTGGACTATTCGCAATGCAGAAGGCAAACAAGAACTTTTCTACAAAGTGAATGTACTGGCCAATGATATAGCCCTGGACGTTGACAGCAAGCAAAAGGTTGCTGTCAATAAAGTTAGCTGGCTTGAACCCTATGACATTGCCGCCGAACAATTGGTCAACAGCGCGATGGAAAAAAGCGCTGATGCCTTTTCTTATAGCCGTGAACTGTTAAAATTACTCACTGGCGATGATCTCGGTCAGAATGCCAAACTCATGCTGCAAGACAACAAAAAAACAACGCTATTTGTTACTTTACTTAATCAAGCGAACATTCCTGCTCTTTTAGTGAAAGGACTCTATCTTGAAGACGGCCGTCGCCAGCAGAAACTACAACCGTTTGTATTGGTTTATGGCGATGACGAAACTCGACTGATTGATGTTAACCAAGGCAAAGAAGCCGACACCACTAACCTATTGTTGTGGGAGCTCAATGGTAAACCAACGCTAGATTTAATCGGTGGCTCTAATTCACGAGTTAGCTTCTCTATCATCCAGCAAACCCAACCGGTGTTGCAGGTGTTAGAGGAAAAATTCAGTAGCACTAATTTATCTAATTTCAGCATCTACAGCTTACCACTAGAAGAGCAGGCGCTATTTAAAGGCATCTTGCTGATTCCACTTGGGGTATTGATTGTGGTGCTAATGCGTATTCTTATCGGCCTACGTACTTCCGGTACTTTTATGCCAGTATTGATTGCCATGGCATTTGTCCAAACCAGTTTAGGTACGGGTTTAATCGGTTTCACCCTCATTGTAGGGGTAGGCTTGGTCATCCGTTCTTACCTGTCAAAACTAAACTTATTACTGGTATCGCGAATATCCGTGGTCATTATTACCGTTATTGCCATTATAGGACTGTTCTCGATATTATCTTACAAAATAGGCTTAACAGAAGGTCTTAAAATCACCTTCTTCCCAATGATCATCCTGTCATGGACCATTGAGCGTATGTCTATTTTATGGGAAGAAGAAGGCGCGAAAGAAGTCTTTGTTCAGGGCGGCGGTAGTTTATTCGTTGCCGTGCTAGTGTACCTCACTATCAGCAATGAAGTATTACGCTATTGGGCATTTAACTTCTTGGGCTTACAGCTGATCATCATGGCTGTGGTCTTAATGCTGGGAACATATACTGGCTACCGCTTACTTGAGCTACGCCGCTTTAAAGACATGCAAGGTGACTAATAATGACATTTTCATTTTTTAAAGAATTTGCCCAACCGAAGCGATTAAAACAGCAAGGCATCTTGGGGATGAACCAGCGCAATAACATGTATATTTCGCGCTACAACCCAAGACGCTTATTTCCTTTGGTTGATAATAAATTAAAAACCAAAGAAATTGCTGAAAAGGCAAACGTGAGCACGCCAGAACTGATCGGTGTGGTGAATAGCCAACATGCAGTAAAGTCCGTTGATAAAATAATTTTTGGCCTTAATGGCTTTGTTATTAAGCCAGCAAAGGGCTCGGGCGGCAAAGGCATACTGGTTATCACCAAAGTTGAAAATGGCCGTTATTTCAAACCCAGCGGCAGCGAATGTTCACTGGATGATATTGAACGCCACTGTTCTAACATCTTAGCCGGGTTATTTTCGCTGGGCGGCTCCATCGATGCCGCGGTGGTGGAAGCATTGATCGAGTTCGATGACAGCTTTGAAGGTTATAGCTTTGAGGGCGTTCCCGATGTCAGGGTGATTGTCTTCAAGGGCGTCCCGATGATGGCGATGATGCGATTATCCACCTCGATGTCTGACGGTAAGGCAAATCTGCATCAGGGTGCCGTTGGTGTGGGCATCAATATCACGACAGGTGAAGCCTTAAACGCGGTGCAATATGATGAGATAGTGACGCACCATCCCGATACTCAAAAAGAGCTTTCGCTATTAAAAGTGCCACATTGGGAACAGGTGATCCGT
Organism: Moritella sp.; assembly: GCA_047628235.1. Taxonomy (GTDB): domain Bacteria; phylum Pseudomonadota; class Gammaproteobacteria; order Enterobacterales; family Moritellaceae; genus Moritella. Next base: position 8,338 of record JBLHPA010000074.1, on the reverse strand, counting down.
CTGGCTGCACAGTGCTATGATATTTCTGGTTTGGGTTATTTAGGTGCTGACGTAGTATTAGACCGTAACCACGGTCCCATGCTACTAGAGCTAAATGCACGTCCCGGATTGGCAATTCAAATTGCCAACGGCATGGGACTATTGCCAAGATTACAGCAAATCGAAGCCTCTAATACAGAAAACATGGATATTGATCAACGCCTTGCTTACTGTCAAACGCATTTTAGCTAGTAAGTAATAAGTAATAGGTAATAGGTAATAGGTAATAGGTAATAGGTATCGGACAAACATTCACGCTATTTTTGTTTGGTACTCCCCCCCCCACTAAACTCTATATCCCTTCATCAATTAAATGCTATATCAATGAGTCTGCAAAAAATAGCCAACACTCCAACCTTCAGCCATAAGTAAAAAAGTCTTTAAGCAAAGGGTAAATAATCATTTCATTTATTGATTAAAAAACGCAACAAACTTATTGTTAATTTCAGCTAATTTAAATGCGCTTTAATTGTCATAATTTGCTGACACTCGTGTCAGAGTAAACAACCACAAATCTAGACTATTAATATGGGATTAGTATATAAAACTGAACAATGACAATATGAAAGTTGTAATAACGTTGACTCGCCAATATTTCAAAAAAGCATAAAATAAGGATAAGAACACCACTGGCGATATCTTTATTACTCATTATTCATATATTTGATTATTATCAACTTTGTTATAAAAGACTGCTCATATAATCAAAACACCAATACCCACTTAGAGGTATTAGCGAATTGTTTTTTAATTGTCATTTTTAAGGAAGATTTTATGATAAGTAACACGAAAACATTGAACAGCCTGATCGCCAAAGTAAAGTTAGCTCAAAAAGAATTTTCTACATTTAGTCAGGAACAAGTTGATAAGATTTTTCTCGCCGCAGCGCTCGCTGCATCGGATGCAAGAATACCGCTCGCTCAAATGGCAGTAGCAGAATCCGGCATGGGCATTGTTGAAGATAAGGTAATTAAAAATCATTTCGCATCTGAATATATTTTTAACAAATATAAAAACGATAAAACTTGCGGTGTTATCGCAGAAAGTAAAGATTTTGGTACAATCACAATTGCAGAACCTGTAGGTCTCATCTGTGCCGTGGTACCAACGACTAACCCAACATCAACCGCTATCTTCAAAGCCTTAATTTCTCTTAAAACTCGTAATGGCATTATTTTCTCTCCTCACCCGCGAGCAAAGAATGCAACAAATACTGCAGCTAAAATTATACTAGACGCTGCTGTAGCAGCTGGCGCACCTGAAAATATCATTGGCTGGATTGATGAACCCTCTATCGAGCTATCAAATCAACTGATGCATCATGAAGACATCAACCTGATCCTTGCCACGGGCGGCCCAGGTATGGTTAAAGCGGCATACTCTTCAGGCAAACCTGCGATTGGTGTTGGCCCAGGTAATACTCCGATTGTTATCGATGAAACAGCCGATGTTAAACGTGCTGTCTCTTCGGTCCTAATGTCAAAAACATTCGATAACGGCGTTGTCTGTGCCTCTGAGCAAGCGATCATTGTCGTTGATGAAGTTTATGACGCCGTTAAGGCTCGCTTTAAAACCCACGGTGGTTACGTACTAACAAAAGCAGAAGCTGATAAAGTGCGTAAAATCATCCTTGTTAACGGCGGCGTTAACCCGGCAATTGTTGGCCAACCAGCACCAAAAATTGCTGCGATGGCCGGTGTTACTGTGCCAAGAAGCATTAAAATTCTAATTGGTGAAGGCTTAGAAGTTCATCATGATGACGCATTTGCTCATGAAAAATTATCACCCATCCTAGGCATGTTTAGTGCTCGTGATTATGAGCATGCCATCAAACAAGCTATCCAAATGATTGAAATTGGCGGTATCGGTCATACCTCCGGTATCTATACCGACCAAGATGCTAATCCAGAACGCATCAAAGATTTTGGCCACAGAATGAAAACAGCCCGTATCCTGGTGAACCAGCCGAGTTCACACGGTGGTATCGGCGACTTGTACAACTTCGCACTTGCACCTTCCATGACGCTAGGTTGCGGGTCTTGGGGCGGTAACTCAATCTCTGAAAATGTAGGACCTAAGCATCTTATGAATACGAAAATAGTTGCTAAACGCGCTGAGAATATGTTGTGGCATAAACTCCCTGAATCCATATATTTCCGTCGCGGTTCAATACCCATTGCGATGGATGATCTTGTGGGTAAGAAACGCGCCTACATCATCACAGATAAATTTCTGTTCAATAACGGCTATGTCGACGATTTATCTGCAATTTTAAAAAGCAAAGGGATTGATACTCAGATTTTCTACGAAGTCGAAGCGGACCCAACACTGAGTGTTGTAAATAAAGGCACTGAAGTATTGAACAACTTCCAGCCTGATGTGATCATTGCATTAGGCGGTGGTTCAGTAATGGACGCCGCAAAACTGATGTGGGTCATGTATGAACATCCGGAAGTTAAATTTGAAGAACTCGCAATGCGCTTTATGGATATCCGTAAACGTATCTATAAGTTTCCTAAAATGGGTATCAAAGCAAAGATGGTTGCTATCACAACAACCTCAGGTACAGGTGCTGAAGTCACACCATTTGCTGTTGTGACTGACGATAGAACGGGTCAAAAATACCCCATTGCAGACTACGAACTAACGCCAAACATCGCAATTGTCGATGCAAACTTAGTCATGAACATGCCTAAATCATTGACCGCGTTCGGTGGTTATGATGCAGTGACACATGCACTGGAAGCGTATGTGTCAGTATTAGCAAATGAGTACTCAGATGGCCAAGCACTTCAGGCGCTAAAACTATTAAAAGAATATTTACCTAGCTCTTATAAAAATGGTGCTGCAGATCCAATTGCACGTGAAAAAGTACATAATGCGGCAACGATTGCAGGCATGGCTTTTGCGAATGCCTTCCTAGGAGCTTGTCATTCAATGGCGCATAAACTGGGCGCAGTGTTCCATATTCCACACGGTTTAGCAAACGCGCTGCTTATCACCAATGTTATTCGTTTTAACGCCACAGATAACCCAACAAAACAAACCGCATTCTCACAGTATGATCGCCCGAAAGCGCGTGCTGAATATGCTGAAATTGCAGACCACCTGGGTTTCCGTGAAGGCAATACTGACGATAAAGTAAATGCGTTACTCAATTGGCTGGAAGAACTTAAAACTGAATTAGATATTCCAAAATCAATTCAGGCCGCGGGTGTCAATGAGGCTGATTTCTTAGCTAAAGTTGATCAGTTAGCAGCAGATGCATTTGATGACCAATGCACAGGTGCTAACCCGCGTTATCCATTGATTAGTGAATTTAAGGCGATGCTAATTGCCTCTTACTATGGTTATGCTTATACAGATAACGATGAAGTAACTAAAGATCAATCAACAAAAGTGATAAAAGGAGCAAAACAGGCTCCCGCTGTTAAAGAACCTGCAATAGTAACGATAAAAGAAGGAAAAGTCCTCGTTACTAGTTAACCTCGTTATTCGTTAATCACTAACCTGATTGACAAAATGGCACCAATAAAAAAGCACACCAGAAAAATCGGGTGTGCTTTTTTAGCAACTACAAATTAAATTAAGCTAGCAATAAAAAGTTAAGCCAACAAATGGCGCAGATTCATTTCGAAGATCATTTTTTCCGCTGTACAGCCAAAATTAAGGGTAACAAGATAACAAAACCCCTCTTGTTCTACAAAACTTGCGTCTTCGTTATCTTTAAATTTTTCAGCTAAATAAGACTCAATTTCCGCACGTTTTTGATCCAGCGCCTGCTGAGTATCACAGGTAACTGAAAAAGTTAATGCTGTATCATCCGGACGAATAATGCTGCCAATTTCAGCAACAGCACCACAGCAATCATTTACATCTGAATCCGTAATATCTTTTGTCATGTTTTTCCCAACCTATTTACGTTGTTATTATCTAAATACAATCAACGAGCCACGCACGCACATCGGACTACTTAGCTATAATTTCAACATTGCTACCAGAATAACAAACATCTAAAATGGCAAACATCGAAACAAAAAAACCTCTTAAACGACGGTCTAAGAGGTTTTTAACTATCAATTACTACACCTGTGGTGCAGATGCTTTACTCATAGCTTTAAGTTCTTGGTCCATAATGAATAGACCGTGGCCATTGTCCACTCCCATCCGGCGGATCTGGCTGACAATGCCATTAAAGAGCGCTTCTTCTTCCGTTTGCTCTTCCATTAAGGTGTTTAAATGCGCCACTGACTGAAAGTCTTTCAACTCGTGAGCCAAACCAAGGATTTCAGAGATAGATTCCGTGATCATCACTTCATGTTCGAGTGCTTTATTAAACACATCGAGCAGGTCAGTGAACTCTGATTCCGCAGCTGGGATAGTATCCATTAGTGGCTGTATCCCACGATCTATCATATAGCGAAATAATAATTGCGCATGCTGTTGTTCTTCCGCGGCATGTTCATAGAAAAAGTCGCCAGCACCAATAAAATCTTTTGCATAGCAAAAAGATGCCATACTGCGATAAAGATGTGAAGCAGTAAATTCTTTCGTCATTTGTCGGTTTAGCTCGTTCGCCATAACCTTTGATAATCTTGGCATAGTATTAAGTCCCGTCCTGTTAAACTATTCATTCTATGCTACCTTAACAAGAGTAAAATTAAAATCTTCTTTAGTACCTTTATTACACCTTGCAGCGTTATTTTGGACGTGTTTAGCTATTTATATGCTAGATTACACTATTACATTTCACAACACCTTGTAATAATAGCCTAACTATGTATGAAATAAACTTACAATATGTCGGCATAATCAATAAATATGACCTAGTTAACATTAATATGAAAAAATAGTACGTAATATTACTACAATTGATTCAGGTCAATTTTTTCACACTGCTGATTACCTATAATCTAAGTCAAAGCTATTTATTAAGGGATAACACAGACCTTTAATAAATAATTTTAATTTTAATTTTAATTTTAGTTTAAGGATAAAGTATGACGGTCAAAAATACTGATACGCTTAATACCATGGTTGCTAAAGTAAAAGTAGCACAGCAAGAATTTGCTACTTTTAATCAAGAACAGGTAGATAAAATCTTCCGTGCAGCAGCATTAGCTGCTTCGATATCCCGCATTCCATTAGCACAAATGGCTGTTGAAGAATCGGGTATGGGTGTTCTTGAAGATAAAGTAACTAAAAACCATTTTGCTTCAGAATACATCTATAACAAATATAAAGATGACCTTACTTGCGGTATCATCGCAGAAGATACTGAGTTCGGTACGATTACGATAGCAGAACCAGTTGGTATCATTTGTGGTATCGTTCCAACGACAAACCCAACGTCTACCGCTATCTTCAAAGCATTGATTTCACTGAAAACACGTAATGGTATTATCTTTTCGCCACACCCACGTGCTAAGAATGCAACTAACACAGCAGCAAAAATTGTATTGGATGCAGCGGTAGCCGCTGGTGCACCAGAAAATATCATTGGTTGGATTGATGAGCCTTCAGTTGAGCTATCAAACAACCTAATGCACCATCCAGATATCAACCTTATCCTTGCGACTGGTGGTCCGGGTATGGTTAAGGCGGCTTACTCTTCAGGTAAACCCGCTATCGGTGTTGGTGCTGGTAACACACCTATCGTTATTGACGAAACTGCAGACGTTAAACGCGCAGTATCTTCAATCCTAATGTCAAAAACATTTGATAACGGTGTGGTATGTGCTTCAGAGCAAGCTGTGATTGTTGTTGATGCCGTTTATGACGCAGTAAAAGCACGTTTCAAAACGCACGGTGGCTACTTACTGTCTAAAGCTGAAGCGGATAAAGTACGTAAAATCATATTAATCAACGGTAACATGAACCCTGCAATCGTTGGCCAATCCGCTATTAAGATCGCGGCAATGGCAGGTGTTGAAGTGCCTCCATTTACTAAAGTTCTTATCGGTGAAGGCCCTGAAGTACATATTGATGATGAATTTGCACACGAAAAATTATCACCAACTTTAGGTATGTTCCGCGCACGTGATTACGATCATGCGGTAGAGCAAGCAATCACCATGGTTGAAATTGGTGGTATCGGCCATACATCTGGACTCTACACAGACCAAGATGCTAACGTTGACCGTATTAAAGATTTCGGCGACAAGATGAAAACCGCGCGTATCTTAATTAACCAACCAAGTTCACAAGGTGGTATCGGTGACCTATATAACTTTGGACTAGCACCATCGTTAACGCTAGGTTGTGGTTCTTGGGGTGGTAACTCTATCTCTGAAAACGTGGGACCTAAACATCTCATGAATAAGAAAACAGTAGCGAAGCGAGCTGAAAATATGTTGTGGCATAAACTACCTGAATCTATTTATTTCCGCCGTGGTTCATTAGCTATCGCAATGGACGACCTTGTTGGCAAAAAACGCGCCTGCATCGTTACCGATAAATATTTATTCAACAACGGTTATGCAGACGACTTAATCGCAATTCTAAAAAGAAAAGGGATTGATACTGAAGTATTTTACGATGTAGAAGCAGATCCAACACTGAAAGTAGTTAAGAAAGGTGTTGAAGTGATGAATAGCTTCCAACCCGATGTGATTATTGCATTAGGTGGTGGTTCTCCGATGGATGCAGCGAAGATCATGTGGGTGATGTACGAACATCCTGAAGCACACTTCGAAGATCTAGCAATGCGCTTTATGGATATCCGTAAACGTATCTACAAATTCCCTAAAATGGGTATTAAAGCGAAACTGGTTGCAATCACAACGACTTCCGGTACGGGTTCTGAAGTGACACCATTTGCGGTTGTTACCGATGAAGAAACGGGTCATAAATACCCAATCGCTGATTACGAACTAACACCAAACATGGCGGTTGTCGATGCCAACTTGGTGATGAACATGCCTAAATCACTGACTGCTTTCGGTGGTTATGACGCAGTAACACATGCATTAGAAGCGTATGTCTCTATCCTGGCGAATGAATACTCAGATGGTCAAGCGCTACAAGCGATGAAACTACTGAAAGAATACTTACCAAGCTCATACAAAAATGGCGCTAAAGATCCAATAGCACGCGAGAAAGTACACAACGGCGCGACAATTGCTGGTATCGCTTTTGCCAATGCTTTCTTGGGTGTCTGTCACTCAATGGCGCATAAACTGGGTGCAGAGTTCCACATTCCACACGGTTTGGCAAATGCACTACTCATCACTAACGTGATCCGTTATAACGCAACAGATATGCCAACTAAGCAAGCGGCATTCTCGCAATACGATCGACCGAAAGCACGTGCTCGTTATGCTGAAGTTGCTGAGCATCTTGGTTTCCGTGAAGGTAAAACTGCAGATAAAGTAGAAGCATTACTTAACTGGTTAGACGAACTTAAAACTGATTTAGATATTCCTAAATCAATCCAGGCTGCTGGCGTAAACGAAGCTGATTTCATGGCGAAGGTTGACCAACTTGCTGTTGAAGCATTTGATGACCAATGTACTGGTGCAAACCCTCGTTACCCATTAATCAGCGAGCTGAAAGCGCTACTTATTGCTTCTTACTATGGACATGACTACAAAGAAAGTTATGACATGGAACCGTTAGCTGCAGAAAAGTTAGCTAAAAAAAGTAAAAAATAATCGAGCATGGTAGTTAATCTTTAATAGTAATCTGCCATAAACGTGAATACCAAAAGTGTGTAACACCTATGAGGTTATTTAATCACCTCATAGGTGTTACACACTTTTTTTATAACCTACATCTGATTTACAACAATTTAACTTTGATAACCACAAATCAATCCTTTACTATTCCTTTAATAGCCTTTGACGAACTAAGCTATTTCACTAGCTTAAGTCACTCTGGCTCACTTAAATACCTCTGACCCACTGAGCTCTCTTTTACAGGCTTAAGTAGGTTTGTCTGCTGCATTAATTTTATTTTGTGAGGGGGCTAAATGTCGAACATATCATTACCCATTAACCAACTTAGAATTGGACACTATGTTCACCTCCCTATTGGCTGGGCTTCACACCCATTCATGCTCAACTCTTTTTTAGTCAAAGACGACAAACAACTCGCTATTTTAAAACGCCTTGGCTTAGAAACCATTACCGTTGACATAGAACGCAGTGAAATTACAGACTTTCTCCCCGTTGAACACACCGATGCATCCACACTAGGTAAAGAAGGAACAAGTGCAAAAAATCTCAATAACTCTAGTAACAATGGTGCAGAGCAACAAGCGATCATAGAACAAGAACAGCTACAACAGCAACAACAGCAA
>JBLHPA010000073.1:0-13652 GCA_047628235.1 Moritella sp. | reverse complement strand
CGGCGTTAGGTTATGATACCCGATCAGAGCAAGCACTGTTGGCGTCAGCAGAGAAAAAGCACCGGCCAACAATTTTAGCGCCAGTGCAGGTTATTACTGCCGATGAAGCTATCCATATTGAGTTAAATCTAGGGGTTAGCGCACGGGTAAGTGAATTTAGCTGGCGTTTAGAAACAGAGCAAGGTGAGGTAACCGAAGGTTACCTGCAATCACAAATCGTACGGGACGATCGCCAGGAGGGCGGTCCTCTGGTATTTCTATTGCCGGACGGTGTTGAGTGGGGTTACCACAAGTTGCAGGTGCTGCGCCGCCGCCGTAAAGCGCCTTATGAGATGACGCTGATCATCACGCCTAAGGCGTGCTTTAAGCAGCCGACAATAGAAGCAGGGCGGAAGTCCTGGGGCCCGAGTATCCAGTTATATACGTTAAAAACGGATCATAATTGGGGAATCGGTGATTTCGGTGATCTGAAGCAACTGGTCGCTGATATTGCCGCTCGTGGCGGTGATTTTGTCGGCTTGAATCCGATCCATTCGCTGTTTCCGGCTAACCCGGAGGCGGCGAGCCCGTACAGTCCATCGTCACGGCGCTGGTTGAACTTGTTATATATTGACGTCAGCTCTGTGGCTGAGTTTGGATTATGTTCTGCCGCACAGCAAAAAGTGGGCTGCAGTGAATTCCAACAGCAGCTACATGCAGTACGGGAAACCGAATGGGTCGATTACACGGCAGTCGCTCGCCTGAAAATGAGCGTACTACCGCTGTTATTTACAGAGTTCAAACAACGTCATTTAGCGAATAATACGCAACGTGGCCAAGCCTTTGAAGCCTTTGTGGCAAAAGGTGGCAATAGTTTAGTGCATCAGGCCGTCTTTGATGCTTTGCATCAGCAATTGCATGATGAAGATGACAGCGTCTGGGGCTGGCAGGCATTTCCAGATGAATTCAAGCACTTTAACAGCCCTGCGGTGAAAAAATTCGTCCAGAATAATCAGAGCCAGATCCAGCTGTACATGTATTTGCAGTGGATAGCTGATGAGCAGATCAGTGATGTGCAGGCGTTTGCTATCGAGCAAGGCATGTCGCTGGGTTTATATCGTGACCTTGCAGTGGGTGTGGCTGACAGTGGCGCAGAAACCTGGGCTGACCACGGGGTATTGTGCCAAGACGTTAGCATTGGTGCACCACCAGATGTACTTGGCCCGTTAGGTCAAAACTGGGGATTGCCACCACTGAATCCACAGCAGTTAACTGCGACCGGTTATGATGCTTTTATTCAGCTATTGCGCGCTAACATGCAACACTGTGGTGCGCTTCGAATTGACCATGTACTTGGTTTACTCCGGTTATGGTGGATACCAAAAGGTGAGGGGGCTACAGCCGGGGCCTATATGTACTACCCAGTGAAAGATCTGCTGTCTATCCTAGCGTTGGAAAGTCATCGCTATCAGTGTTCTGTCATTGGGGAAGATTTAGGCACGGTACCGGATGAAATTGTTGGCTTACTCAGTGATGCTGGCATTCATTCTTATAAGGTATTTTTCTTTGAAACGGCTGAAGATGGTGGTTATTATTCACCAGCGCATTATCAGCCGCAGTCTATGGCGACCTTGTGTACTCATGACATGCCGACATTGAATGGCTTCTGGCATTGTGAAGATCTGAAATTAGGTCACAAAATAGGTATTTATCCAGATCAGACCCAGTTAAATGGTTTATTTGATGATAGGATCAAAGCCAAGCAGGGCATTTTAGACAGTGTGGCCTGGCACGGTAATCTGGCGAAGAGTGTTGGCCAGGATGCGGCTTATGTGCCGATGGATCAAGCGTTGAGCAATAGCTTGCAGCTGCATCTGGCGGCAGGGTCAAGTAGCCTGTTAAGTTTGCAGTTAGAAGACTGGTTGGCAATGGATAAACCGGTCAATATTCCCGGTACCACCGATGAGTATCCAAACTGGCGCCGTAAATTATCGGCAACCTTAGATGATATGTTTAATTGTTCAAACGTGAATACCTTGACCGCTAACTTAACGGCTGCACGCGCTAAAGCGAGTAGCGAGTAGCGAGTCACGGGTAGAGAGTAGCGAGTAACTCGTAACCCGTAACTATAAAATTTCTTAATACAAGGAGTCCGGTTTTACCAGGCTCCTTGTTGTGATTTAACGCAGGAGAATGATATTTCAATGCAGCTCACTTCCAAGTCAACGACGACAGCTAAAGCCGCCAACCTTGCGGTAATTCGTGATCTTTACCAGTATACGGATCTCATGCCGAGTGCAGAAACGCTGCATAACCCTAACTTAATGTACCGTGAAATGGGTGCTCAGCCTATCAGTTTCAGCCATGCCGGTAAGCGGGTGTCTGGGGTTCGATTCTTGGTTTTTGCCCCCAATGCGTCGCGTGTTAGTGTCATCGGTGATTTTAATCAGTGGGATGCGAATGTTCATTCACTCCAAAAATTAGATCAGGAGTTGTGGGGTATCTTTATTGCCGATCTCGCTGTGGGTGAGCGTTATAAATTGTCGCTCTGCGACAGCCATGGAAATAACCTGCCGCATAAAACCGATCCGTGGGGCGCGCATGCGGAGCAATATCCGTCGTTTGCCTCTCTGGTTTATGATCACAGTGAATACCAGTGGCAGGATGCGGACTGGCAACAACGCGCAGTTACGGTAAAGCACAAAGAAGCCTTGTCATTTTATGAATTGCATGTGGGATCCTGGTCACGTAATGCTGACGGTGAGTTTCTGACCTACCGTGATCTGGCTGAGATACTGATCCCTTATCTGCTGAAGATGAATTATACCCATGTAGAACTCATGCCTATTTCTGAGCATCCGTTTTATGGATCTTGGGGCTACCAGCCGATTGGCATGTTCGCACCTACCAGCCGTTTTGGCAGTCCAGATGACTTTAAATTCTTTATTGACCAATGTCACCAAGCTGGACTTGGGGTTATTATCGACTGGGTTCCTGCACATTTCCCGTCCGATGGGCATGGTTTGGCTAATTTTGACGGCACGCCTTTGTTTAATGATCCGGATCCAAAACGAGGATGGCATCAAGACTGGCAAAGTTACATTTATGACTGTGGGCGTGACCATGTGCAGCGCTTTTTGGTATCAAACTGCTTGTACTGGCTAGAACAGTTCCATGTAGACGGCATTCGGGTTGATGCGGTTGCGTCTATGTTGTATCTGGATTATTCCCGCAATGATGGCGAATGGATCCCGAACTGTGACGGCGGTAATCACAACTATGATGCGATCAAGGTATTAAAATGGATGAATGAAGAGGTTTATACCCACTATCCTAATGCCATGACCATTGCTGAAGAGTCTACCGCATTCCCTGGTGTATCTAAACCCACGTTTCTTGGCGGTTTAGGTTTTGGCTTTAAGTGGAACATGGGCTGGATGCATGACAGCTTGAGTTACATTCAGGAAGATCCGATCAACCGTAAATACCATCACAACACCCTTACTTTTCCGCTGGTTTATGCCTTTAGTGAAAACTATGTGTTAGCCCTGTCCCATGATGAAGTCGTGTATGGCAAAGGATCACTATTTGGTAAAATGCCGGGAGATGAATGGCAAAAGTTTGCTAATTTACGTGCTTATACTGGTTATATGTACGGACAGCCGGGTAAAAAACTCAACTTTATGGGCGCCGAAATTGGTCAGTTACGCGAGTGGAACCATGATGGTCAACTTGATTGGGGTTTATTGCAATCGGCAAATAATGCCGGTATTCAGCAATTAACCGCAGACTTAAATAAACTCTATCAAACCCAAACGCCATTGCACCAGCTAGATTGTAATCCGGCGGGTTTTGAATGGCGCTTACAAGATAGCAGTGAAGACAGCATCTTAGCGCATGAACGTATCGATGAGCAGGGTAACCGAGTTTTAGTGGTGACTAATTTCACCCCACTACCGCGAGATAATTTCCGTTTAGGTGTACCGAACGCAGGTCACTATCAGTTGTTACTCAATACCGATGCGCCTGCCTATGCGGGCAGTGATTATCCGGTCATGGCGAGTATTGACAGTGAACCGATCAGCAGTGAAGGACTGAGCGATTCAGTGCAGCTAAATCTACCGCCATTGGCGACGCTTTTTTACCGCTTGCGGAATAAATAGTTATCGCTTGTAGAATATGAAAAAGCGCAGTCTTCGGACCGCGCTTTTTTGTGCTATTTTAACTGCTACCGCTCTTGTTGTCCCAGTGTGCCCAATGCTTGTTTATCCACCCAATAGCAGGCCAGTTTAATACCAGCAAACATACTCAGTACAAACACAATAATGATGTAGTTTAGCCCACTGAGTGACGTTATCGCCGGTCCAGGGCAGATCCCCGCTATTCCCCAGCCAATACCAAAGATAACCGCACCGCCGACCAGTTTACTGTCGATATGGGTTTTGGTACTGATATGAAAGTCTTCAGCAAGTACAGGCTTTTTACGTGGTTTGATCACCAGTAAATAGACAGGCGCAAACACCAGCAGAGCTGATCCCATAACAAAAGCCAGATCGGGGTTCCAGGCACCGGTAACATCCAGAAAACCGATCACATTTTCCGGTATCACCATACCGGAGACCATCATGCCCAGACCAAATAACAAGCCAGAAATTAAGGCAATAATTAACGAATACATGGGTATTTCCTTAGAGATGAAGGCGGATGAAAACGGTTAACATGGCGCTGGCCATAAACACGCAGGTTGCCACCATCGAGCGCTTTGACAGTCGACCTATGCCGCAAATGCCGTGACCACTGGTACAGCCGTTACCGAGTTTGGTTCCAAACCCGACCAATAAACCAGCTGCAACAATCCAGCCCAGTGAGCTGCTGGTTGCGTAGGAATCATAGGTAGGCAGTGCATAACCAAATGAAGGTGCAATCAGACCACCGAGTAACATTCCGATGACAAAAACAAACTGCCAGGAAGCTTTGCTGTTAATGGGGTGCACTAACCCGGCGAGGATGCCACTGATGCCGGCAATACGGCCGTTCATTAGCAATAGCAGGGAGGCTGACAGACCGAGTAACAGACCACCTGCAATGGAGGACCAAGGGAGCTCAAACAACATAATTGACACCATAAGTTAAGATAAATACTTAAGTAGAAGGCATTGTCAGTGGCTTTGACTAACTTTACTTACCTAATTTAATCCTATCTTACTGTGACCTTCGTAAATAGTAAAGGCTAATTTAGCTTTAACTTTATTAGTTAAATCTAAATTAATTGTGTATAGTATACCCCATTAAGTTGTAATGCAGTTGAGGAATACTTTTGATGAATAACATGACTAAAATTCTAATTGTGGGTGGTGTAGCAGGTGGCGCTTCTGCGGCAGCGCGTGCGCGTCGACTGAGTGAAGATGCTGAGATCATCATGTTTGAACGTGGTGAATTCGTGTCATTTGCCAATTGTGGGTTGCCGTACCATATTGGCGGTGATATCACTGACCGCAGCAAATTGCTACTCCAAACGCCTGAAAGCTTTCTCGCTCGATTCAACGTCGATGTGCGAGTGATGAACGAGGTGGTTAGCATTAACCGCAGCGAAAAGACCGTAACGGTTCGCAATCTACTCGACAATTCAGAATATACTGAACGCTATGACTTTCTTTTATTAAGCCCGGGCGCGGGTCCTATTGTGCCGCCGATCCCTGGGATTAAAAACCCGCTCACTCACTCGCTACGCAATATCCCCGATATGGATAAAATTTTACGTACCATTGAGATGAACAAACCAGAACATGCGACTGTGATTGGTGGCGGTTTTATTGGCCTTGAGATGATGGAAGCTTTCCATCAGTTGGGTATTAAGACCTCATTAATCGAAATGGCTGACCAAGTTATGACGCCTGTTGATAAAGAAATGGCTGGATTTGCTCACACTGAAATTAGGCAAAAAGGGATCGACCTGAGACTTGGCGCCGCTTTAAAATCAGTTAGCTATATTCCCAATGACCATATTGTAAGTGAAGATGCTGGTGAAAGCGATGAACACCAGCACTTTCAGGGGGAGCTTAACCTCACACTCAATAATGGTGATACGCTCACTACCGACATCCTTATCATGGCAATTGGCGTACGCCCCGAAACAACCCTCGCGAGTGCTGCTGGCTTGCGCATCGGTGAACTAGGTGGGATCTGGGTGAATGAACAGATGCAAACCAGTGATCCTGCCATTTATGCGGTAGGTGATGCGGTAGAAGATCAAGATTTCGTGACGGGTAAGCAAACGCTTATTCCACTAGCGGGTCCCGCTAACCGACAAGGCCGTATGGCAGCAAATAACATGCTTGGTGGCTCAGAGCACTATCAGAAAACCCAGGGCACAGCGATCTGTAAGATCTTTGATCTGGCCGTTGCTGCTACCGGGCAAAATGAGCGCAGGCTTAAACAGCAGGGCATTGCCTATGAAAAAGTGTACGTACATGCCGCCAGCCACGCCAGCTATTACCCGGGTGCTGAAGTTGTGTCTCTAAAATTACTGTTTGATCCGGTTGAAGGTACCATTCTCGGGGCACAGGCAGTCGGTAAAGACGGCATTGATAAACGCATTGATGTGTTGGCTGTTGCTCAGCGCGCGGGCATGAAGGTGCAAGACTTACAACACCTTGAATTGTGTTACGCACCACCTTTTGGTTCAGCCAAAGATGTGATCAATCAGGCGGCGTTTGTTGCGACTAACATTATGAAAGGTGAGGTTACTCCGATTCATTTTGACGAGGTTGATAACCTAACGGATGATCAAGTACTGCTTGATGTACGTAGCCCGAGTGAGTTACAAAACGTTGGTTATATTGAAGGCGCAATTAACATACCCGTTGATCATCTTCGTGAACGTATGGGTGAACTACCAAAAAACAAAGAAATCATTATTTACTGTCAGGTCGGTTTACGCGGGCATGTGGCTTATCGCCAGTTGATTAACTGTGGTTATAAAGCACGTAATCTACTTGGTGGTTATCGTACTTACAAGTTTGCTAAAGCATAATTACAAAAACATTGACTACCTCAATAATGATTCCTGAAAGCCAGTATTGTGTTGCAATATCGCAATGCAATGCAGGTAAAGGGAATCACCATTCAAACATTACTTCCTATCCGAGTATCCATTAACACATGTGAATTACCATATAAGTTATTAATCAAGTTAAACATTAAATACCGACTACCTATAAAGAAATATTGATTCTGATCAACTTGTAAAGGAAATAATTAGCGTAAGATAAAGGCAAGTAGTAATCATTATCATTTCTCTTGTGCGTTTTATGAAGTTATCCCAGCCAGAACAAGGGTGAATAATTAAGGTTTACAGAATCATATCTGGAGAAATAATTATGAACAGTACAACATTTAATAGCGTAGTGGCACTTTCATCAGAATACCCAGAAATCACACAAAATACAGTTCAAAATTTAACTGAAGCAGTAATAAACCAGGAATACATTATTAAAAATGTGGTTGCTGTTGATAGCGAAATGGTAAATTTTTTATTTACGCTGGGCTGCTTTAAAGGTGAATCTATCACTGTGATATCAGTATTGTCAGAGAGTTACGTGATCAATATTAAGGATGCGAGATACAGTATTGGCAGTGATTTAGCTGAAGCTGTGATTGTATAAGTTGAGTCTTAAGTAGTTATAAGAATTAGGAGAATTTTTTGAAAATAGCATTAGCTGGTAATCCCAATAGTGGAAAAACAACATTATTTAACGCTTTAACGGGCAAGATTGCGCATGTTGGAAACTGGGCGGGAGTCACTGTAGATAAAAAAGAGGGATTGGTAAAAAAAGCGTTTAACAAAACGAATGCTGAAATTACTGTTGTTGATTTACCTGGCGCTTATTCAATGTCTCCTTTTTCTTCCGAAGAAGCGATTACGCGAGATTTTGTGACGAATGAAAAGCCTGATGTGATCCTTAACATTGTCGATGCCACAAATTTGAGTCGGAGTTTATTTTTCACCACGCAGCTTTTAGAACTTAATATTCCGGTTGTTGTTGCGCTGAATAAAAGTGACTTGACCAAGAGCAAAAAAACAACGATTGATATTGCAGTATTAAGTAAAATGCTGGGGTGTCCTGTTGTTGAAACCATCTCCACAAAAAGCACTAATAATGGTTTAGAGGAATCTATTTCTCGCGCGGTTGAGCACTGTGAACAAGCTCAAATAGCCCCTTTTAGTTGTAAAAGTGTCGATTTTAGCGATGCTCAATCGGTACAAGCTTCAGATGTTAAACGTTTTGATTTTGTTAAAGACATAGTCAAAAAAGTAGAACAAAGGCAAAGTAAAAGTAATATCCAGACAACACAGGATTCAGTCGATAGGATTGTTGCCAATAAATGGTTAGGGCTACCAATTTTTGCGCTGATCATGTGGAGTGTATTCTCTATTTCACAAACGCACCTAGGCCCTGTTTTAGCGGATATACTTGTCGGTTGGATTGATGCATTTTACGGCTGGGTAGAAGGTTTATTAGGTGCAGATGTTTCACCCGTACTTGGCGCTTTACTATTAGATGGCATTATTGGTGGTGTTGGTGCCGTTGTTGGTTTCTTACCTCTGATCATGGTGCTATTTTTCCTACTCGCATTACTTGAAGACTGTGGTTATATGGCGCGCGTTGCAGTCATTATGGACCGATTTTTTAAACGTATAGGCTTATCTGGAAAATCTATTATCCCAATGGTGATTGGTACAGGTTGTGCTATTCCGGGGATCATGGCGACTAGAACGATAAAAAATGAAAGACAGAGAAGAACGACCGCGATGTTAACGCCTTTTATGCCTTGCGGAGCAAAACTGCCCGTGATCGCATTATTTGCGGGTGTCTTTTTTAATGATGCCGCATGGGTCGGGACTATCATGTATTTTCTGGGTATTGCGATAATCGTCTTTGGTGCTTTAGTCGTAATTCGTATCACCGGAGAGAAAGATTCACGATCATTTTTCATCATGGAGTTACCTGAATATCGCTTTCCGAGTATAAAGAGAGCGACCATTTCCACCCTTTCTAGAGCGAAAGCGTTTATCATTAAAGCAGGTACAATCATCTTGCTATGTAACGCAGCAGTTCAGATCATGCAAACATTCAACTGGCAATTTCAGGTTGTTGCTGAAGGTGCCCAAGGCACAAGCATCCTTGCCAGCATAGCATCACCATTTGCATTAATATTAGTTCCTCTCGGATTTGGTGCATGGCAATTGGCGGCAGCAGCAATTACTGGTTTTATTGCAAAAGAGAACGTTGTTGGCACATTGGCTGTTGTTTATGGCATTACAAACTTCATTGATACAGAAGAACTTGCATTGATATCAGGTAGTTCAGATGTTGCAAGTGTGATGGGGTTGTCTTCTGTGGCTGCATTGTCCTACTTGATGTTTAACCTTTTCACTCCGCCGTGTTTTGCCGCGATAGGTGCGATGAACGCTGAAATGGAAGATAAAAAATGGCTGTGGGGTGGGATCGCATTCCAATTCGGTATGGGATATGTTGTCGCATTTATTACTTACCAAGCCGGAACGCTAATAACAACAGGCGCATTAGGGCAAGGCTTTATCTACGGTTTCATCGTTACAGCAATACTCATCGGCACTTTGATTTACTTTGTTAATAAAGGTGAGCATAAGGCTAAACAAAAGCTAAAAATGCACGCAGCGTAGGAAACCATCTATTATGACAAATATAATTGTATCGCTGATTATTTTATTGATTATCGTGCTTTCAATTTCAAAGATAGTCATTGAAAAACGTAAGGGAGTAGCCTGTGTTGGGTGTTCTCAGAGCAGTAAGTGTCACTCTGCTAAATCAGGGAAAGGCGCCCCTTCAAATAATCAAAAAATAGAAATTAAACAAGTGGCATGAAAGTATTTTAAATCATAAAAAACCAAAATCCGGTGTTCATTGAGCACCGGATTTTTTATTGTATGACCGTTTGACATCCGGTCTAAAAATGACGATAGAGTTATGGATTAAACATTTTGCGTAAGGTATCTCGAAGCCAGGTATTAGCACTTTTTTTAGCGAGTTATTTGATCACCCTAATATCAGCCAGACACTCACCCCCATCATCAGGCTTCCTGCAATCCGATTCATCAGCATCACATTGCTGCGTTGTTGCAGCAGGCTGCGCAGCGTTCGACCGCCTGTGGCATAAAGCAACATGCAGATCAGTTCAAAACACAGGATAATACCGATCAGTATGGTTGCCTGTGGATGCAGGGGTTTACTGGCATCAATGAATGGAGGTAACAAAGATATCATAAATGCCCATGCTTTTGGGTTGGCAATGGCGGTCACAAAACCTTGCATGATCAGCGCGGTGGGTTTGACGTTTACCTGACGTTCAAAGTTTTCAGGGATCGCCATTTTTCCCCGAGAAAGCCACATCTGAATTCCCAGGTAAAAAAGGTAAGCGCCACCGAGGTATTTAATTGCCAGGAACATGTTAGGACGAGCCAACAAGATAGCCGCAACCCCAACTAAGGCTGAAAGTGAAACCAGTGCCACACCGACCAATTCGCCCACCATCATCCATAAACTCTTGCGCACACCGATAGTCATGCCTAACGTCATCGCCAGAGTCATACAAAGTCCGGGGGTGGCAGAAACAGCAAAGAAGGTAGGGATAAATAGTAATAAAACAGAGTGGTCCATTGATACTTAGCTTAAAAAAGGAAAAAACCAGTATACCTGTCCTGCAGTACACGACCAGAGTAATAGTTAATTTCTTTTAATATCACTTAATTATAGTTGTGCCATTTTGATATGTATTTTTGTTATATTATGTCTCGTTGATTAATTATTTAGTGCTTAAGATTTATTTTCTATCTATTTGTAGAATATAACAATTTTATTGTTTTTTTGACATTTTTTACTATTTTCATCAACTAACCTTGTAAAAAAGGGGATATTACAAATGGAAGGTATGGCAAAAATGAAAAAGATAACGCATATAAAAAATATAAAAACAAAGCTGAGTTTGATTATGCTTGGTCTGGCGGCAGTGGCTCAGCCTGTTTTGGCTGAGGATGCTGGTAAGTTTTATATCAACCCCGCCGTTGGTTATAAATTTTTAGGCAGCGACAGGAATCTAGAGGATGCATTAACTGGTAGCATTGGTGGTGAATATGTATTAATGCCAAATATGGGCGTCGAAGCCAGTTATTTGTATACCAAGCCTGAGGGTAAAAATGGCGGTATTGATGTTGATGTTGATCAATATACGCTAGATGCACTGTACTATATAACTGAATTGGGTGACTGGAAGCCCTTTCTCAATGCCGGAGTCGGCCATGGCGCGTTTGACTTTGGTTTTGCCGATGCCGATGAAACCCAGCTCAATCTGGGTGGTGGAACGAGATACCAATTTAATGATAACTGGTCTGCTCGAATACAAGCGAAAGCGATTAACAGCCTGGATGAAGAAGTTTGGGATGCCCTGTTAACGGTCGGAATTAGTTATGCGTTTGGTGGCAAGTCTAAACCGGTAATCGCGCCTGTTGTGGCTGTATTAGATAATGACAATGATGGTATAGCTGATGAACAAGATCTGTGCCTCACGACTCCCGCCGGTGTTTCCGTTGATGCGAGTGGTTGTGCCCTAGACGGTGATAATGACGGGGTTGCGGATTATAGGGATAATTGTCCAGACAGCCTACAAGGTGAAGTCGTTGAAGCGGATGGTTGTAAAAAAGTAGTCATGAAAACTGAATCAGTAAAACTGGCGATTAATTTTGCTAATAATTCAGCGGACGTTCCCGCCGCAGCGATGAGTGAAATAAAAGTCGTTGCTGATTTTATACAAGAGTACCCCGCGGCAAGCGTGATAATTGAAGGGTATACAGACAGTATTGGTGACGCAGATTATAATAAAAAGCTGTCGCAACGTCGCGCGGATTCTGTAATGCAGGCGTTAATTAAAGAATACGATATCAGTAAAACGCGAGTGAGTGCGGTTGGTTACGGTAAAGAAAACCCTATCGCGGATAACAATACTGAGCAAGGTCGCCGTGAAAACCGTCGGGTTATCGCGCAAATTAGCCTAACGCCTGAGCAGCAAAATAAATAATCAAATGAGTTGAAATGGGTATAGAAGGTCAGAGCCCTGTCTCTGGTCTTCTGGTTTTTATTTAACCAAAGCAATCAAAGATTGGCCTAATCAAACTATTTTTCCAAACAAGAATGATAATGGGCTGGCTGTCATCACATTAATCATTAAAATTGGCATTGCTGGCTAGGCATAAGGCAATGAATTGACTATAATTGCTTTCTTCAGTTAAAAACTGATCGATGTCCCTATAGTTTAACAGGATAAAACTGCGGCCTCCTAAGCTGCTGCTCCAGGTTCGAGTCCTGGTGGGGACACCATTTATTTCTTACTTCTTACTTTTTACTTCTAACATCTGTTCAATGAATCAAGAAAAATAACCCCATACTCAGCACTGTCGTTAGCAGCGTATTTCGGGTGATAAGGGCAATCAGAATGGCAAATATAGCACTGATCAGATAGCTATTATCGAAACTTAAATTCAGAGCACCATCTTGAATAAAAACAATCGGTGCCAAAATAGCGGTCAATACCGCGGGCGCTGAATAGCTTAAAAACTTAAGCATGGATTGGCTCAGTCGCAAGGGTAATTTCGGCTCTAAAAACAGATAACGGCTGGCAAAGACGACCAATGCCATCAGTAAGATGGTTAACCAGATCATGAGTCCTCCCCTTTTTCTTCATCTTCACCTGTAATCGTTGCTGTTAACATCCCCGCTGCCATGCCCGATAATGCGGCAATTAATAAACTCGCGGGCAGATGAAATAACTCACAAACCACCGCCATGACGAGTGAAACCAAGACACTGACTAAAATAGAGGGTGTTTTCACTGACGGTACCACTAGCGCAATGAAGGTTGCGGCAATGGCAAAATCCAGTCCCCATTGATCTAAGTTTGGGATGCTTTGACCGGCAAAAATGCCGACAGCCGAAGCCAGGTTCCAGCCCAGATAAAAGCTAAAGCCACCGCCGAATGCAAACCAGCGATCAAATTTATGCTGTTTAGTTTGGTTGCTGATAGCAAATAATTCATCGGTAAGAAGAAAGCCCAGTGCCAGTCGCCAGCGTAGTGGCAGCGGACAGATTTGCTTGCGCATCACCATACCGTAAAGAAAATGGCGGGAGGTGACCAGCAGGGTTGTGATGAGTATGCTTCCTAGGCCTGCACCAGCTTTTAGCATTCCCAGTGCCACGAGCTGAGCGGCACCGGCAAAAATAATCGCTGACATCGCCTGACTTTGCGCAATGCTCAACCCCACCTCAACAGCGTAAGAACCGGCCAATATCCCCCAGGGAATTACCGCTATGGTTAAGGGCAGTACTGTGAGGGCGCCTTGCAGGGATGCGGTAAATTTAGTTGTGGTAGTGGTTGGTGGGTCTGTTGGTTTGTTATTCATTCCTGTCACTTGCATCCTTGGCTTGCCCGTAAACATTTGGTCTATTAATAGTACTTGGTTTATTAATCGTACTTTGCCTATCAATAAATATTTGGCAATAAATAGCAGAAAGCCTTCTATACTAACCGAGTATTTCTAAAGAGTAGAGAAATATTCGTGTATATGAAGGCTTTAATGTATT
>JBLHPA010000072.1:0-13814 GCA_047628235.1 Moritella sp. | reverse complement strand
ACGACCCACATTGTCTTACCTTAATAAGGCAAGTTAAAACTGGTTGCGGGAGCTGGATTTGAACCAACGACCTTCGGGTTATGAGCCCGACGAGCTACCAAACTGCTCCATCCCGCGACAATGCTGTATTTTACTATATTTTACTGTCTCACCTTAATATGGCAAGTTAAAACTGGTTGCGGGAGCTGGATTTGAACCAACGACCTTCGGGTTATGAGCCCGACGAGCTACCAAACTGCTCCATCCCGCGACAATACTGTGCTTACTGCTTTAAAGCAGTAATAAAATTGGTGGGCTGTGAAGGATTTGAACCTTCGACCAATTGATTAAAAGTCAACTGCTCTACCAACTGAGCTAACAGCCCCAAATTTTTATATGATTTATTATGTCTTATGACATAACCACCACAAATTAGTGGTGGGTCGTACTGGGCTTGAACCAGTGACCCTCGCCTTGTAAGGGCGATGCTCTCCCAACTGAGCTAACGACCCATATATTTCGATTCTTATTTTGCATTGGTTGATTTGATTTCAACGCCGCGCCGAATCGAGGTGGCAGATAATATCGATATCTAAATCTGAATGCAAGGAATAAGATTAAAAAATTCTTATTTTGTTTTATCGTGAGTTATTTCAGGACTTTCTGTTTACAATGTAGGCGAATATTCATATTTGTAAGTCCGAAACATTAATATTAGGAAATGATAGTATGGATTACCAGAAGCGTAACGAGATAAATTATCCGAATATTTTATCTCGTTACGTTTACCACCATCTATATAACTGTTAACATGATCACACTTTTATAGCTGTAATATTGGTTATCATCTGGTTCGAAATTTTTCTACCCTATATAGTTAGTTTTCTTTCATCGAAGGTTTCATATTGCAGAATAAAATTGTCCAACTGAAACAAAAATATAAGTTGTTTAATGAACTTAGATTAGAGCGTGCATTATCTGTCATGGATGATAACGCACGTGATGTGACGGCTATTTTACCTGTCTTACTGCATTTTAATCATCCAGCTTTGCCGGGTTATCTTGACGAACCTGTACCCAGTGGTATCTGTTTATTTTCCCTTGATGATCAACAAAAACGCTATTTGCGAGGCCGGGATGTCCCTATATCTGATGATAAGACCACGACGGGCTTTCCGATTTATAGCCTTTATGCAATGGGTAGCACAGGTTCAATAGGACAAAGCTGGCAGAGTGATCTAGATATCTGGGTGTGCCATGATCCGTGGATGAGCCAGCAGCATACTGAACTGTTAGAGAGAAAGTGTTCCTTAATTACAGTTTGGGCAGACAGTCTTAATGTTGAAGTTAATTTATTTCTGATCGCAGAAGATAAATTCAGAAAAGTAAATAATGCCATTATGACCAAAGAGAGTTGCGGGAGTGCACAGCACTTTTTATTACTCGATGAATTTTACCGCAGTGCCCTTAAAATTGCGGGTAAACCTAGCTTGTGGCATATTTTACCAATTGCTGTTGAAGATAATTATGATGACTATGTGGATAAATTGGTTGCTGATGGTTTGATCGATCGCTCTGAATGGGTTGATTTGGGCGGATTCCCAAGGATTCCTGCAGAAGAGTACTTTGGCTCAGCATTATGGCAGTTATATAAAGGTATTGATTCTCCCTATAAGGCCGTATTAAAAACATTATTAATGGAAGCCTATTCCGCTGAGTACCCAGATAACCGCTTACTTTCTCAGATTATTAAAGAAAACTTCCAGAAATACCCTCTGCACCAACTTGATTTATCGCTTGATACTTATTACCAAATTTTATTAAAGGTAACCTACTATTTACAGCGGATTGGCGACCGTGCACGCTTGGATCTGTTGCGCCGTTGTTTTTATCTTAAAATGTTCAATGGTAATTCAGCGGAAGAAAAATCAGCCAAACCTGCGTGGCACAAGGAATCCGTTGCCGAAATTATCAGTCAATGGGGTTGGGAACCGCAGAGAATTAGTCATCTTGATAATCGTGATAACTGGAAAATTGAAGAAGTTCAAGAGGCGCATGCCGAATTGCTTGACGCAATGATGAAAGGCTATCGTAACTTGATTGGTTTTGCGCGTCGCAATAATATCAGCGAGTCGATCAACCCGGAAGACATTGGTATTTTATCCCGCAAGTTGTACGCCGCATTTGAATCCTTGCCAGGTAAGGTTACCTTTATTAACCCGCAGATTTCGCCTGATTTGTCAGAAAAACAGCTAAGCTTTGTTCAGGTACCGGTAGGCCGGTTTAATAATGCGGGCTGGTATCTGTATAATTCTTCTCTCGAGCCCATGGAAATCGTTGGGCGTAAACCGTTGGAGCATAATGGTTATCTGAGTAAGCTTGTGGCATGGAGTTATTTTAATGGATTAATGGTTGATCACACACAACTGAATATATTCAACCAAGATTCTGACATGAACAGCGATGTGCTTAATTCATTTTGCACGGACCTTAAAAACAAATTTCCAATCCAAGCACAGCCCGCTTCTAATCAAGCGCTTAGCCGTCCTTGTGAGATCCGAGATTTAGCCATATTTCTCAACTTAGAGTATGACCCCACTAATCATTGGGGGGGGCGAATTATTGAATTTGATGTCAATACCAGTGATGTTTTTTCGTTTGGTGACTGCAAAGCCTGTCTTGTTGGTAGTATCGATCTTATTTATCGTAACTCTTGGAACGAAGTGCGTACTTTGCATTTTTCTGGGGAGGATCGGATTGCTGATGCCCTGACAACTATTATGGGTAAGATGCATCAAGATGCTAACGAACCGGATTCTATTAAGGTCTTTTGCTATGGCTTACACTTTCGTGGCTTAATTAGGCACAGCTTTGAACGATTGGTTCGAGATTGTATTACGACTCGATTACAGCGCGATAAAAATCAAGTGGTCAAGATACTCACTATTGGCTTTGAACGTTTTGGTATTTACTTTGAAAGGCGCGGTGTTTCTATCCGTAAACTGGAAACGTCTTTAGACCTGTATAGCCATATTTCGGAACGAAAATTGGAGCAGATGCCACTGCGAATTGATAAAACGACGACGGCGGAAGGAACGCCGCTGGCGGTTGAATCGCATTCTTCTGAAGGCCTGGTTCAGTTCTTTTTTGAGAATTATAAAAATGGTTTCAATGTTTATATTGTGGATGAAGCCAATCGCGTGGAAACCTACCAGCATTTGAGTGGTAATAAAAACGAACTCATTCAGGGGGTTCACCGCTTTTATACCCATTCTCAGGAAGAGGCGCGGCATGAAGGTGTATTTACCAATTTCAATCTGCCGCAGTTTTACGACATTGTTCACACTGAAGATAAAGAATTAGAAGTTATCCCTTATGTTTCGACTAAATAATACCTATTTAGTATTGATTTATTTGATGTTTTTTTATTTTTGTTGACTATTATCCTGTTGCCATTCTCATTTTTATAATTAGCATGTAAGAGTTTGACTATTTCTGCTGTAATCCTATACCTTTTTATCCCCATGGCATATTCTCCACTACACATAAGACACTGCGTTTTATAATTTGTATGCGCCTGTTTTTAAGCTATTTTTTATTATTGTTTAATGTGAATCTATTATTCTTAATTAAAAAAGCAAAATTTCCTGTTGCCGCAGAATGTTATTTGTCTATAGTAGTTATTCGAAAGGACGCAATAAATAAGTTGGCTAGGATAGCTGACTTGATAACGGATTATTGAAATAGGAATAACCATAGGATGTGGTCGCAAGGATAAGTCTTCAGGACGAAGATGCGATGGACGCTCAAAGGATTTGAGTTTAGGGACACCTCCAGGATGGGGATGAAACAAATCGGAACATGATTTGTTGTACCAGGAAGGTAAAATAAAAAACCCAATGGATTGGGAGTTAAACCTAAAGGAAATAGGTAAGTCAATTTGCAGGGAGCAAAATAAGTTCAAGGATTGGGCTGAATGACAACTCTAGGGCGGCATAATATGCCGCCCTTTTCTTTATCTAAAATTCCAATTATTTATCTAAGATTAAGTTAATAACTTTCTGTACCTCTCGCTTCACTTTAACTTTTCAGCTTAACTATTTCAAATCCCCACTTAAATAACAGGGCGTACTAAACTGTATGTTAGGTTGAATACTGTACGGTTACAGCCTGTTTATTGTCCGGACTTACTTGTCTCAACTTACACCGTATTAAATCATCTCTGCAGCTTTCTGCTATGTAGCCAACCCCTTGTTAGATTTTATTAAAATATCAACCCCAGCTACTTTTATAGCTGCTTTAAAGGGGGGGTGAGCATGCTTGTTTTGTTCTTATTTCGGCAGTTTATTTGCTGGATTTATACCCTGTTTTGGTAGTAATCTGCGGTAAATATTGAAGAGGACACCGAGACATATGCATATTACAGATAAGACTTTTTGCGCTGAGGACTTCTCCCAACAAGACCTGCAAGCCGCAGTATTTAAAGGCTGTCATTTTTACTGTTGCAACTTCCGCAGTGCTGATCTTACTGATGCTGAATTTGTTGATTGTCAGTTTATTGAGCGCGGTAATGTAACGGGCTGCGATTTTGGGTATGCGGAGCTTAAAGACTGTAGCTTTAAAAACTGTGATTTAAGCATGACGCAATTTAACGGGGCGCAGTGTTTTGGTATTGAGTTTCGCTCATGTAATTTAAAAGGGGCTGACTTTGCCCGAGCCAGTTTTGCTAATTATGTTACCCAAAAAAGTTATTTTTGTTCAGCCTACATTACCCAATGTAATTTAAGTTATGCCAATCTGGAAGATCAGCGTATTGAAAAGTGTGATTTATATGAAAATCGCTGGCTGGGGGCCAATTTGTTGGGGGCCTCGCTACAGGGATCTGATCTGAGTCGGGGAGAGTTTGCTGAAGATATATGGGGGCAGTTTGCGTTAGAAGATTGTAATCTCAGCCATGTTGATTTGACTGGATTAGATCCGAGACGGGTGAACTTAAAAGGAGTCACTATCTGTGAGTGGCAACAAGAACAATTGTTGGCACCCTTTGGTTTAATTATCGGTGTGGGTTAGATTAACCGCGCTGCAATGCGTATCTGCGTAAGATATTGACCATTTTTGTTGATGGATAATGCACTTATATTGTAACGTCATAGCAGATGGTTGATTCGGTGATAGCGGTTTAATAATGTTATAAAGCCTGATAGCAGCAGGATCTATACGTGTTATCGCGAAAGAATTAGTGTTTATACACTATTAAACTTGTATTTATTTCGAGTATTCTTATTCTAGCTTTGATATATTTGTTTCCAGAGACGCAGTTAAGCACATCAGGATGATGACTTAATGTTCTCGAATATGAAACTGCAAGGATGTGGTGGATAACAGGGAAGATACTCTAGGATAGAGTAGAAGGGACACCTCCAGGATGGAGACGTGAAACAAGTTAGGATGACTTGTTAGGCGAGGATTGCCAAAGGAACAACCCAAAGGATTGGGGAAAAGTAAA
The DNA here is from genome assembly GCA_047628235.1 of Moritella sp. Taxonomy (GTDB): domain Bacteria; phylum Pseudomonadota; class Gammaproteobacteria; order Enterobacterales; family Moritellaceae; genus Moritella. The sequence continues at coordinate 8,329 of JBLHPA010000072.1, read as the reverse complement.
TCACCTGATGGATTAGGTAAAATGTCTAAGTGCAGGGAGCACAATAAGTTCAAGGATATGAGCTATTATGACAACGTAAAAGGGCAACACTTTGGTGTTGCCCTTTTCTTTTTTTATTAGATCCTAAAATATTTTTCAGACTAGAAAATAATCTCTTCACCGCCCTGATTTTTTACTGCATTTGTTAATACCGTTGTCAGCGTTTGCTGAGTGCGGTTATCAATCCAATCATCACTAAACTCAAAATGATGGCCATTGGCTTTGGTGGCTACCCAAATCTGGTGCAAAGGTGCCTGCTTATTTAAAATAATTTGAGATCCATCTCGACAGTATAAAGTCAAAATGCTATTGCTGTTTTCATAATCAAGTTCGACATCACTCTCATCGATGATGTCTTCAAAGCTTATTAGTAGGTCATCAACCTGTTGGTGAAATTCAGAATCCGTCATTTTTTATCAATCCTATTGCTTTTAATTTTGTCAGTGCGATTATAAGGGATAAAATTAATTTATCATTGAGTCGGTTATGAGCCAAGTAAGAAAGACAATATTTACTATATTAGCATTAATGTTAGGGTCGAGTCTGATCAGTGGTTGTGGTATTCAGGGAGATCTGTATGACCCTGATACAGCTGAAAACGCTGTTGTTGCCCCGCAATCAATCTCAAAGTCGGCCTCACAGCCAGCCCTACAGGCTGATGACGCCGAGGCGACCGATACTACTGAGCATGCGCCAGTTGTCGAGTAGTGATTGGCGGGTAAATTTGTCTTCGTGTGGCTTAGCTAAAGCATAACAAAGAAAAGGAATAGAGAATTGGATTACTTTAATTATCAGGATGATGGTCAACTATTTGCTGAACAATGTTCAGTTGCCGAGCTCGCTACACAGTTTGGTACGCCGACCTATGTTTACAGTCGAGCAACCATAGAGCGTCATTGGCATGCGTTTAATGATGCGGCGGGTGAACATCCGCATTTAGTTTGTTATGCGGTGAAGGCCAATTCAAATATTGCCGTACTCAATATTATGGCTCGGCTTGGTTCTGGTTTTGATATTGTATCGGGTGGTGAATTATTGCGGATTATTGCTGCTGGTGGTGATCCCAGCAAGGTGGTTTTTTCTGGGGTCGGTAAAACGGTAGCAGAGATCAACCTGGCGCTGGATCATAATATCCACTGCTTTAATGTGGAGTCGACAGTCGAGTTGGAACGGATCAATACCGTCGCCCTTGCGCGTGGTGCTAAAGCTCCTATTTCAATTCGGGTTAATCCGAATATTGATGCTGGTACGCACCCTTATATATCAACCGGACTGAAAGAAAATAAGTTTGGTATTGATATTGATCTCGCTGAACAAGTTTATCAAGACGCAAGTAAAATGGCAGGGATTGTCATCAAGGGTGTTGACTGTCATATTGGTTCACAGTTAACAGAACTGACGCCATTCTTGGAGGCGGCAGATAAATTATTGCTGCTCATCGATCGCTTATCAGCCCAGGGGATCGTCCTGCAGCACTTGGATGTTGGCGGAGGCCTAGGCGTACCTTATGAAAATGAAACACCACCAGAGCCAGCTGAATATGCGCAGGCACTGAAACAGAAGTTAGCGGGTCGACAATTATCGCTTATTTTTGAACCGGGTCGCGCTATTATGGCGAATGCCGGAATATTGGTGACTAAAGTGGAATACATTAAACGTACCGAACACAAAAACTTTGCTATTGTGGATGCGGCGATGAATGATCTTATTCGTCCTGCGTTATACAGCGCCTGGCAAAATATTCAACCGGTGAATAAATCGCTGCAACGCGACAGCTTGAACTATGATGTGGTCGGCCCGATCTGTGAAACCGGTGATTTTCTTGGAAAAAACCGTGATTTAGCGATTGCGATGGATGATTATTTGGTCGTTCGCTCTGCGGGAGCTTATGGTTCGACCATGAGTTCTAATTATAACTCTCGGAGCCGGCCTGCTGAAGTCATGGTTGACGGTGATGTTGCGCACTTAGTACGTCAACGTGAAAGCTTAGCTAACATCTGGAAAGATGAAGCTATTTTACCTGCTGAATAAGGTTACAGGAACATATGTTTATACAGTTTTCAAAAATGCACGGTCTTGGTAATGATTTTATGGTCGTAGACTGTGTTACCCAAAATGTGTTTTTTAATAACGAGAATATCCGTCGCCTGGCGGATAGAAATACGGGTATTGGGTTTGATCAACTGTTGGTTGTAGAGGCACCTTATGATCCTGAAGTTGACTTTCATTATCGTATTTATAATGCCGATGGTAGTGAGGTCGAGCAGTGCGGTAATGGTGCCCGCTGTTTTGCCAGTTTTGTCCGCCATAAAGGGCTCACGAATAAAACTAAAATGACAGTCAGCACCAGTGCTGGCAAGATCACCTTACAGGTTGAATATGACGGGCAGGTGACTGTGAATATGGGAGTGCCTGAATTAGCGCCGGAGAAAATCCCGTTCCGTGCTAGCAAACAGGAAAAAACCTATATTTTACGTGCCCTTGATAGTACTGTGTTTTGTGGTGCTGTCGCGATAGGTAATCCCCATTGCGTAACGCTAGTGGATGATATTACTACGGCGCCGCTGGCAGATTTAGGTCATGCTATCTCCCATCATGAACGCTTTCCTAATCGTGTAAATGCCGGGTTTATGCAGGTATTATCACCGGAACATGCCAAGTTACGGGTATATGAGCGTGGGGTTGGTGAGACGCAGGCTTGTGGTACTGGTGCTTGCGCCGCTGTTGTGGTAGGCCAGTTGCAAGGCAAACTCGGTAACGATGTGTGCATTGAGCTGCCAGGCGGGAAATTACAAATTCAATGGCAGGGGCCTGGTCATTCGGTATTCATGACAGGACCTACGGCGCATGTCTATGACGGACAAATAAAAATATGAGTGTAATGGAACAAATAGACACCGGCCTCGATGAACAGGATGTGATTGCGTTTTTACAATCGGATCCGGACTTTTTTCTGCGTAACGAGACGCTTGCCGCATCGCTACAGGTGTCTCATCAAACTCAAGGAACGGTTTCACTGGTCACGTTAAGGTTGCAGCAGCAGCGTGAGCGGATTGAGCAGTTGGAGCAACACATCGAACAGTTGATGACGATTGCGGCGGATAATGGCAGGTTGTTTGGTATTTATGCCGATATTTATACCGCCCTGTTTAGCTGCCGATCGGTGGCACAGATGCAGCGTATTTTGGCGACTAAGTTTCAGTCACAATTACCGCTGGCGGCGGTGAATTTACATCTTAACGAGGCGTATTTTCAACTCAAGTCACAGCATCAGCCATTAGCCATATCGGCGGGGCAACTGATCCGTATCCGGCAGCAGAAATTTGCCGGTTCTGATCATTATTTGGGTCCGTTGGACGGGGTGGATAAAACCCAGCTGTTTGGTGCGGATGCCTTGGTTAATTCTGTCGCCTTGATGGCGTTAGGCGATCATGGTGAATATGGACTCCTGGCGATTGGCAGTGCCAAAGCCAATCATTATCAAGTGGGCATGGATAACTTGCTGTTAGCGCAGCTTTGTCGCATTATCTCTACTATGTTACCGCAACTGATCCCATCACGTGACAACAGCATCAATAACTAGTAGAACGACTAATACAACGAGCGCCGCCGAGTTACCCACGCGCTTAGCTCGGCCGATTGAACGATTTATTCGTTATATCACCAGCGAACGCCAGCTTAGTTTACATACTGCACGCAATTATCAGCGTCATCTCACCCTCTTTGCGCAGCAGATGCAGACTCTGCCGGCCGATGACTGGGCATCGCTAGATGCAGCTCAGGTGCGCAAGTTAGCCACGTTAAACCATAAATTAGGCCTGTCGCCGCGTAGTTTGGCAACTAAACTGTCCGCGCTGCGCAGTTTTTGTGACTATTTGGTATTGCAGGGGGACCTAGCCGCTAATCCGGCTAAAGGCGTTTCTGCACCACGGCAAAATAAGCCTTTACCAAAAAACTTAGATGTGGATGAAATCCATCAGTTATTGGCGGTCGACACTGCGCAGGCGGATGATACCAGTCTTGCTATTCGCGATAAAGCGATGATGGAACTGATGTATTCTGCTGGACTTCGCTTAGATGAGTTGGTTAATTTAGATTTGGGTGATATTAAGCTGCGTGCTAAAACCATGCGGGTGATTGGTAAAGGTAATAAACAACGACAGTTACCGATCGGCAGTGTTGCGGTCGCTGCGCTGCAGGACTGGTTGACAGTGCGTGACGAGTTTGCAGATAAGACACAAACAGCATTATTTATGAGTAAACAAAAACGCCGTATTTCACACCGCAGTGTGCAAAGTCGCATGGCGAAATGGGGGCAAGAACAGACGCTTACCAGTCATGTTAATCCGCACAAATTGCGCCACTCATTTGCCACTCACATGCTTGAATCAAGTGGTGATTTAAGGGCGGTGCAAGAGCTGTTAGGGCACGCGAATTTAACCACTACACAGATCTATACTAGCCTGGATTTTCAACATCTGGCTAAAGTGTATGATGCCGCACATCCTCGCGCAAAAAAGAAAAGAGGCAGCTGATGAAATTTTATCGACGTATGCATGAGATAAAGGCGATCAGTTTTGATCTCGATGATACCTTATATGACAACCATCCTGTGATCCGTACTGCTGAAGCCTGGATGCAGGCGCATTTGCTGACGGAATACCCGCACATCACCGCGCTGGATAAATTTGATTGGCAGCAGTTAAAACGGAAGGTATTACACGCGGATCCTGCACTGCAGCATGACGTTAGTGCCGTCCGTATTGCATGTTTGACCCAGTTATTTATACGCCATGATTATTCAGCGCTGCAGGCGGGGATCATCGCGCAAGATATCTTTACGCGATTCTTGGCAATTCGCAGTGATTTTCAGGTACCAGATAAAACGTTATCGGTGCTGGAGACGCTCGCCAATAAAGTACCGCTCATTGCGCTGACCAATGGTAATGTCGATACGGATCAAATCGGTTTGACGCCTTATTTCGATGCGATATTCAAAGCCGGTGAGGGTCGACGAATGAAGCCTTATCCCGATCTGTTTCATGCTGGGATAACTGAATTAGCCGTGCCGCCCCAGCATATCCTGCACGTGGGCGATCACTTGATCTCAGATGTTGCTGGCGCCGTGACAAGCGGGTTGATGGCTGCATGGTTTAATGATCAGGCGAAACCGTTAATTCACAATGCAAAAGTCAGTCATTTACCCGATATTGAAATATCGGACTTGGATGAATTGATAAGCCTGTTATAATTCTTTTATTCTACTGATTAAATATACAGTCAAAGGTGACATAAATTATGGATGTATCTCTCTTACTGGATGGGTTAAACGATAAGCAACGTGATGCTGTCGCGGCTCCACCATCGAGTATGCTGGTTTTAGCCGGTGCTGGTAGTGGTAAAACTAGGGTTTTGGTACATCGTCTTGCCTGGTTAATGCAAGTTGAAAACTGCTCGCCTTATTCCCTACTGGCTGTCACGTTTACGAATAAAGCGGCGGCGGAAATGCGTGGCCGAGTCGATAACCTGTTGAAGGGGCGCCAGCAGGGCATGTGGATAGGTACATTCCACGGTATTGCTCACCGTTTATTACGCGCGCATCATTTAGATGCTGGCTTGCCAGCCGAGTTTCAAATTATTGACACGGATGATCAATTACGCTTACTGAAACGTCTGATCAAAGCGATGAACCTAGACGAAAAGCAGTGGCCAGCCAAACAGGCTATGTGGTATATCGGCGGTAAGAAAGATGAAGGTCTACGACCTGAACACCTGCAGGCTTATGATCCGGTAGAGCGTAACTGGATCAATATTTATAAGGCCTATCAGGAGTCCTGCGATCGTTCTGGCCTGGTTGATTTTGCTGAATTACTGTTACGTTCCCATGAATTGTGGTTAAACAAACCGCATATTCTTGCCCATTATCAAGACCGTTTTTCAAATATTTTGGTGGATGAATTCCAAGATACCAATAATATCCAATATGCCTGGTTACGGATGCTGACGGGTGATCGCGGTAACCTGATGATTGTCGGTGATGATGATCAATCTATCTATGGTTGGCGCGGTGCTCAGGTGGAGAATCTGCAGCGTTTTCTGACCGATTTTGAGGGTGCCAAGACCATCCGGTTAGAGCAGAACTACCGATCCAGCAGTAATATCCTTAATGCGGCCAACGCGCTTATTGTCAATAACAGTGACCGTATGGGCAAGGAATTATGGACCGATGGTGTTGAGGGTGAACCGATCTCGTTATATGCGTCGTTCAATGAGGTGGATGAAGCCCGTTTTGTGATTGGGCGCATTAAAGAATGGCAAGATAAGGGCGGAACGCTGAGTGAATGTGCCATCTTGTATCGGAGTAATGCCCAGTCTCGGGTACTGGAAGATGCTTTATTGCAGGAGCGGTTAGCGTACCGTATTTATGGCGGTCTGCGTTTCTTTGATCGCTTGGAAATTAAAGATGCAATGGCGTACATGCGCCTGAAAAACAACCGTGATGATGATGCGGCATTTGAGCGCGTGGTCAATAAACCCACTCGGGGCATTGGTGAACGTGCACTTTCGTTGTTACGTGATGCCAGTCGTGAGCAGGGATCAACCTTGTGGCAGGCTGCTATCTATCTGTTGGATAAAAATTTAATTGCAGGTAGGGCGGCGAGTGCGATCCGTAATTTTGTTGAATTGATCACCCAGTTAGACAGCGATGTTTGCGATCTGGCTTTACATGAACAGATCGATCATGTGGTGTTGTACTCAGGTCTAAAAGCCATGTATCAGGCAGAAAAAGGCGAAAAAGCCCAATCGCGCATTGAAAACTTAGAGGAACTGGTATCGGCCGCGCGCAGTTTCCAGATCCCGGATGACAGTGAAGAAATGACAGAATTGTCGGCATTTTTAGCGTTTGCGGCTTTAGAATCGGCAGAAGGACAAGCGGATGAATTTGAAGATGCGGTGCAGTTAATGACACTGCATTCCGCAAAAGGACTCGAGTTTCCAGTGGTCTTTATGGTCGGCGTGGAAGAGGGGATGTTCCCGAGCCCAAGATCTGCGGAGGAGTCAGGCCGCATCGAAGAGGAACGCCGCCTGTGTTACGTCGGTATTACTCGGGCGATGCAGAAACTGTATATCAGCTATGCCGAATCGCGCCGTTTGTATGGTAAAGAAATGAACCATCGTCCATCCCGGTTTATTCGTGAAGTGCCCGCGCAGTATATCGAAGAGATCCGACTGAAAACTCAGATCAGACAACCGACCCAGTTTGGCCGATTTAGTGCTGGTTCAGAAAAAATGTCTTTTGAATCTACTGGTTATCAATTAGGGCAGCGTGTTTTACACACTAAATTTGGCGAAGGCATCGTGATGAATTATGAAGGCTCCGGTCCGCAAAGCCGGATCCAAATCGAATTTGATCAACTTGGCAGTAAATGGCTAGTGGTTTCCTATGCCAGATTACAGGCATTATAGTCAGATTTAAGTTTATATATTATAGTTACGTGGTATTTTAGAATGTCGTCACTGTAGATAGGTTGTTAGCTTGTTATAATAACTATTATCTGCGGTAACAGGGAGTTGTTTATGATGTCACGTATTGTCGTCGTTGTTTTAATGTGCCAGTTTAGTGTATACACCCATTCGGCTGTGGTTAAGTCAAGCAATACCTTGTTACTGAAGCAATGGTTATCTGGCGAGCATCATTCCACCAACGATAAAATCCAGGATCGCGACGTTCAGCTTGCATTGCAGATCTTGCCTATCTGGCAAGACCGCATTGACGGTGAATGGTTATACATGGAAAGTAGTGTCATAAATTCACCACATAAACCTTTCCGCCAGCGTATTCTGCAGCTGGTGGATACCCCCAATAACCGCATCCGCTTATACAGTTATTCTATTCCTCGTGCTTCTGACTTTGCTGGTGCTTATTATGAACCGCAGATACTTTCCAGCCTAACCTTATCACAGTTAACTATACACAGTGGCTGTGAACTGCTGATCGAACTCAAGGATACTGGTATTTTTGTCGGTGAGTCGAATGCGAAAACCTGTGTGCCCAGACGGATGGGACTGCAGTTCATGGCGACCTTTTTTGCCGTTTCTGAATTTAACCTGTCATTCTTAGATCGTGGTTACGATAAGCATGGTCAGCTTATTCAGGGAAGTCTGGAAAATCCGGTGACATTTTTAAAAATATCACCGGATTTAAGTGCTGTAATAAAATAAGTTCAGTACAGGCTTATTTTTATATATCCCACTTTAATTTTCTTTATCTATTTATCTATTTATCTAT
>JBLHPA010000071.1:0-13859 GCA_047628235.1 Moritella sp. | reverse complement strand
ATCTGAACGTTTGAGCTTAATCTGCATATAACCATTAGCTGATCACAGTTACATAGCTATAGTTAACATCAGTGACATAGCTCTAGTTAACATCAGTGACATAGCTCTAGTTAACATCAGTGACATAATTATAGTTAAATGGTTGTTTAATTGAATAATCCAGTATGAAGGTTAACTTCTATCATCAGCTAAAGGAACCAAGCTATGAAAAAACTGCTTACGGGTGTATTGTTATTTGCCTGTGCTCTTTCTACTGCCGTTGCTGCGCCTTTGCGTCACGCGATGGCCATGCACGGTGAACCCGCCTACGCAGCAGCTTTTACCCACTTAGATTACGTCAATTTAGCGGCACCCCGTGAAGGTACTTTACGCCGCGCGGCTATGGGGAGTTTTGATAATTTTAATCGCTATATAGTGAAAGGTGTGGCCGCCGATGGCACCGGTTATTTATTTGATAGTTTGATGCAACAAAGTGATGATGAAGCCTTTACCTTGTACGGATTGGTTGCACAGTATATTGAAGTGTCCGATGATCGCACTTGGGTAAGGTTTCATCTTAACCCGCAAGCGCGTTTTTCAGATGGCAGCGAGGTGACAACTCGCGATGTTAAATTTACCTTTGATGTGTTGATGGATAAAGGGTTACCGCAGCTAAGAGCGCAATACCAAGATGTTTCGGCAGTCATTATTGAAGATAAATATAAAATAAAATTTACCTTCAAAGACAATAAAAATAAAGAATTGGCCCTTATTTTAGCCCAGCTCCCGGTGTTTTCTGCAGGTGACTGGCAAGATAAAGACTTTGCTCGCACAACACTTAATGTCCCCCTTGGCTCTGGTCCGTACATTATGAAATCTTTTGATGCTGGCCGTAGTATCACCTATCAGAGAAATGAAAACTATTGGGCAAAAGATCTGCCGATTAATCGTGGCCGTTATAATTTTAAACATATTGTGTTTGATTATTACAAAGATGGCAGTATTGCGTTTGAAGCGTTTAAGGCCGGTGAGGTCAATTTCAGAGCAGAGAATATTTCTAAGCAATGGGCAACGGGTTACCAGAGTAAACAGTTTAGTTCGGGCGATATTATTAAAGAAGAGATCCCGCATCAAAACCCTCAAGGCATGCAGGCATTTTGGTTTAACTTACGTAAAGATAAATTTAAAGATCCCAATGTACGTAAAGCCCTGAGCTTAATGTTTGATTTTGAGTGGACCAACAGAACCCTGTTTCACGGTGCTTACACGCGTTCAAACAGCTTCTTTAGTAACTCAGAATTAGCCGCAACAGGTATTCCGCAAGGTGACGAATTAGCATTGCTTAAGCAATATGAACAGCAGCTTTCGACGCAACTGTATAATCAGGCTTATAGTCTACCAAAAACCAAAGGCGATGGCCGAGTGCGTAAGCAGCAGCGCAAGGCCATAAGCCTGCTGAAACAGGCTGGGTGGGCCTTGCAATCCGGTAAAATGGTCAATGCGCAGGGCACGCAGCTGAGCTTGGAGTTTTTAATTTATGATCCTGCTTTTGAACGGATTATTCAGCCCTTTCGGAAAAACTTAAAACGTATCGGTGTCGCTTCTGAAATTCGCATTGTTGATGTATCCCAGTATGTTAATCGGTTAAATAATTTTGATTTCGATATTTATACGTTAACCATGGGTCAGAGTTTATCACCGGGCAATGAGCAGTTAAGTATGTGGGGCAGTGCGTTTGCCAATACCCCCGGCACGCTGAACCGCATTGGTCTGCAAGATCCCGTGGTTGATGACCTAGTCAGCAAGTTGATTAACGCCCAAGACCGCACGAGTTTAGTCACCATTACTAAAGCCTTGGACCGGGTGCTACTATGGAAGGCGTTAGTGATCCCGCAGTGGCATATTAGTAGCTACCGCGTCGCCTACTGGAACACGATTTATCGCCCGCAACAGTTACCAAAATACGGTCTGGCTATCGATAGCTGGTGGCAGCAAGACAACATCGACAGTAAAGGGAAGTAATACTGATGTGGAGTTATATCCTGCGCCGTTGTTTGTTAATGATCCCGACGTTACTGGGTATCATCACGCTAAATTTTATTATTATTCAAGCTGCGCCCGGTGGCCCGGTTGAACAGTCACTGGCTAAATTACAAGGCATTGAAGCATCGGCGACCAGCCGGGTGGATGGTAGCAGCCAGGGCGAAGTGAAAATGGCGTTAAATCATGACGCTCAGTCGCAGTATCGTGGTGCCCAGGGGGTTGATCCGGAATATATTAAAGAATTGGAACGGCTGTACGGCTTTGATAAACCCTTATATGAACGTTATTGGTTGATGTTGAAAAGCTATCTGCTGTTTGATTTTGGCGATAGTTTTTTCCGTGACCGCTCTGTTATCGAGCTGATATTGGATAAAATACCGGTATCCATCTCTCTGGGGTTATGGACAACTATTCTGGTCTATCTGATATCAATTCCACTGGGTATCAAAAAAGCCATTTCACACGGCTCTCAGTTTGATGTGTGGAGTTCCAGTGCGGTCGTTATCGGCTTTGCGATACCGAATTTTTTATTTGCTTTATTACTTATCGTACTGTTTGCTGGTGGCAGTTACTTTGACTGGTTTCCACTGCGCGGACTGACGTCCCCCCACTTTTCTGAAATGAATACGTTCGATCAGATTAAGGATTATTTCTGGCACTTAAGCTTACCGATCCTGGCGTCGGTGATCAGTAGTTTTGCCACGCTTACTTTGCTGACCAAAAACACCTTCTTAGATGAAATTAATAAACAGTATGTCGTTACTGCCCGCTCTAAAGGGTTAACCGAAAATCAGGTGCTGTATGGTCATGTTTTTCGTAATGCCATGTTGCTGGTTATTGCAGGATTGCCGGCGGCGTTGATCAGTATTTTCTTTACTGGCTCCCTGATGATTGAAATTATTTTTTCGTTAGATGGTTTAGGGTTACTGGGCTTTGAGTCAGTGATCAATCGTGATTACCCGGTGGTTTTTGGTACCCTGTATATCTTCACCTTGATGGGGTTAGTTATTAAGTTGATCAGCGATGTGACCTACATGCTGATCGATCCAAGGATAAATTTTGAGGCGCAAGCATAGATGGGATGGGTAACGACCTGGCGTCGCATTAAACAAAACCCAATGAATTTAAATCGTTGGCAAACATTTAAACATAATAAACGCGGTTATTGGTCGTTATGGCTTTTCACCCTGTTATTTGTGTTGAGTTTGTTTGCTGAGATAATTGCTAATGAAAAACCGTTGCTGGTGCATTATCAAGATAGCTACTATCTCCCTTTGTGGACGGAATACTCTGAACTGGTCTTTGGCGGAGAATTGGATATTCCGGCCGATTATAAGGATGAATACATACAAGAACTGATCTTAGCGGAGGGCGATATGTGGTGGCCTTTGATCCCGTTTAGCTATGATACGTTTAATTATAACCTGACTGTGCCAGCGCCTTCCGCACCCGATGGGCAGAATTGGTTAGGCACGGATGATCAAAGTCGGGATGTATTAGCGCGGCTTATTTATGGTTTTCGTATCTCGGTATTATTTGCCATCACTCTGACCCTGTTTAGCTCCGTTATCGGGGTTGCCGTTGGTGCAATGCAGGGGTATTTTGGTGGTCGTATAGATCTGTACGGGCAACGGTTTATTGAGATCTGGTCTGGATTACCGATGTTATTTTTGCTGATCATATTGGCGAGTCTGGTACAGCCCAATTTTTGGTGGTTGCTGGGTATTATGCTGTTATTCAGCTGGATGGCGTTAGTTGATGTGGTGCGGGCTGAGTTTTTACGTGGCCGTAATTTAGAGTATGTCGTTGCTGCTAAGGCGCTGGGTCAATCACACTCGACCATTATGTTTAAACATATTTTACCAAATGCCATGGTGGCAACGATGACATTTTTACCCTTTATTTTTACTGGCGCTTTAACCACGTTAACCTCCTTAGATTTTTTGGGTTTTGGTTTAGAGGCGGGGTCGCCTTCATTGGGGGAGCTGATTAAACAGGGCAAAAACAACCTACAGGCACCCTGGTTAGGTATTACCGCATTTATTGCGATGGCGGTGATGCTGGTGCTGCTGGTGTTTATTGGCGAAGCGGCACGTGATGCCTTTGATCCTCGTAAGGACACGCAATGAGTATAAAGCAGATGAATGTGCTTAGCATAGATAACTTGTCGATTAAGTTTGCCGATTTGCAAGTCGTCAATAACGTTTCATTTAATATCGAGAAAGGCAAGACCTTTGCCCTCGTTGGAGAAAGTGGCTCGGGTAAATCAGTGACAGCATTGTCGATCTTACAATTATTACCTTTTCCGGCAGCCAGTTATCCAACGGGCAGTATTAGGCTGCTCGGCCAAGAGGTTATCGGCAGTGAGATCAAGGTGATGCAGGCATTACGTGGTAACCGCGCCAGCATGATCTTTCAGGAGCCCATGACGTCACTCAATCCATTACATACGATTGAAAAACAGATATCTGAGGTGCTGTTCTTGCATCAAGGCTTAGCCAAACAAGCGGCGCAACAACGCTGTTTAGAATTATTGGCGCTGGTGGCTATTCCAGAACCGGCAACACGATTAAAATCCTACCCTCATGAGCTATCGGGTGGCCAACGCCAGCGTGTGATGATTGCGATGGCGTTGGCAAATGAACCGGAATTGCTGATCGCAGATGAGCCTACCACCGCGTTAGATGTTACCGTGCAGTTACAAATATTAGAGTTGTTGCAATCATTGCAGGCTAAATTAGGCATGGCTATTTTGATGATCACGCATGATCTCAACGTCGTTAAGCACTTTGCCGATGATGTTGCAGTGATGAAGCAGGGAGACATTGTGGAAACGGGTAGCGTGGATAATATCTTTTCTCGACCTCAGCATAGTTATACTAAAACCTTGCTTAATGCCGAACCTAAAGGCGGTATATCACCACCACCAGCGGGCAAGCCCCTGTTACAGGTGAATAACTTTAAAGTGTGGTTTCCGCTGAAAAAGGGGCTGCTGCAGCGCACCTATGATCATGTCAAGGCTGTGGATGGTATCTCATTTGAATTACGTCAAGGTGAGACCTTGGGCATTGTCGGAGAGAGCGGATCTGGTAAGAGCACCCTGGTTCAGGGCATTCTCAGGCTGATTAATAGTGAAGGGGATATTTTTTATGATGGTGTTAACCTGCAGGGGTTAAACTTAACTGAAATGCGCCGTCATCGTAAGAATCTGCAGATCGTGTTTCAAGACCCCTTTGGTAGCTTAAGTCCACGGATGTCGGTACGACAAATTATCAGTGAAGGCTTAGAGGTTCAGGGTGAACGCTCTGAGTTAGCTATCTTTGGTGCAGTACAACAGGCGCTGATCGATGTCGGGCTGCCGGCAGACGCCCTTGAGCGTTTCCCGCACCAGTTTTCAGGTGGCCAGCGGCAACGTATTGCGATTGCACGCGCCTTGGTTTTAAAACCTAAGGTATTGATCCTCGATGAACCCACGTCAGCATTAGATCGCACGGTGCAAAAGCAAATTTTAGATTTACTGCGCCAGTTACAGCAACAGCATCAACTCAGCTATATTTTTATCACCCACGATCTTACCGTTGTTCGTGCGGTAAGCCACCGTATTTTAGTGCTGAAGGCAGGAAAGGTGGTAGAGCAAGGTGAAACAGCGTTGTTATTCAGTAAGCCTCAACATGCCTATACGAAATCCCTGTTGACGGCAGCGCTTTTTGCCGGTAAACCAGTTGCAGGCGAATCGATAGCAGATGAATCGATCGTAGGTTAAGCAAGGCATGGATAGCCCACAACCAAGAAAAAGACCCACAGTAAACACCGTGAGCCTTTTATGAATAGTTCTTAAACATACTTCTCTCAATCAACAAAATAACAAACGAAAAAGCTAGCTCAATGCTAGAAAGGGTAACCAAGCACGCCTGCATCTACAAACCAAATACGGTGTAATACACCTATTTGAGCTATAAAGTGGTGGGCTTTTTCGGCTACCTATATAAGTATAGATCATTCATCTGATAGATCAAGTTCACTGCCTAAATCAGAGTGCAGGGGCGGGTATCGGTGAACCAGCGTCTTGATGTACCTGCGAGGCAATGTCACACAAATTTTGAATACCGCTGAGAACGCGAGGAGAGAATCGGTATGATAGGTTGGGATCGATCTGAAATAGGTTGCCTTTACTGACCGCTGGTATTGTTTGCCATTTGTGCCATTGGCTTAGCCCTGTTTCATTAAGTGTGCCAGCAATAATCACGGTTGGCTGTTTGACGATAACCTGTTCAATGTTAACAACCGGGTAGGGAACGGGACTCTGTTTAAACACATTGTTGAATCCGCATAATTCAAACTGTGCCTGCAGCCATTCATCGTTGGCAACGGTCATGAGCGGTTTTGGCCACACCTGGTAAAAGAGGTCAAGCGGTGGATTATTCTGATAGGCGATACGTAGTTTGCGTAACTCATTAAGATAAGCGTCACTGACGGGATCTGCGATGGCTTGGGTGCCGAGTAATTGCCCTAACTGCTTAATTTGTAGAGCTACATTTTCCAGCCCACCTAGCTTTGATGCATACAGAGGAATGCCAAACTGACGCAATTGGTTAATATCTGCTGCTGAATTACCTTGCTGCCAGTAAATAATTAGATCGGGCTTAAGTTGTAAAATGGTTTCAATGTTAATTTGCTGGGCATTGGCGACGACGGGCAGTTGCTTTGCCTGCTCTGGATAATCTGAATAAGCACTCACGCCAATGAGTCGATCGCCTGCTCCGGCTGCAAAGATGAGTTCAGTGGTATGCGGTGCGAGAGATATAATGCGTTGTGGATAGCCAGCATTCACGGGGGCAGTTAACAACAGAATAAGTAGTGAAAAACAGGTTCTAAAATGCATAAAGACTCAATATGTGTAGGGAGTTCGATGTATCATTTGTTGGAAATTCGCGGTCAACTGATCGCAATAAATCACTTAATCGCAATAAATAGGTAGATGGTACTGAGCAGTGTTAGCCATAATATTGCAGCGAAGTTTAACCGCTGCTGACAACGTTTAATATCTATTTTGTGTGGTGCATTAGTGCTTCCCAGCTGACTGAACCGGGTCATGACACCTCGGTACTTCCTTGGTCCGCCCAATTGCACTGACAAACTGTTAGCGAAACAGGCCAAAAGAAATCCACCGCTTTTATGGTGCCATTGCTGCGTTTGCCGGTAACCCTGAGACAAACTGCTCACTGGCTGGTGAAATAAACTCAATGTAAAGCCAAGCAACCAGTGGCTTGGCGCTGTCAGCAATTGTAGTACCAGTGCGGCAGGTCGGCCAAAAATTTGAAAATTCGGCAGCTTACAGTTCCAGTTATGCGCCATTAGCTGAATGATACGATAACCTGTTGCGGCCCATATACCCAATGTCGTATACCAAAAAACCACCGCAAACCACTGATAAGCATTACGCAGACAAAGACTTTCTATCGTCGCTTTGTACAAACCTAGCGTAGAAAGTTGTGTTAGATCGCGCAGTGTTTTATCGTTTAGTTGCTCAATAATAGAGGGTTTTTCAAGGTTGCCTAAGTCGATTTGAGTGAGTTTTATGTTGTCCCATTGCAGTAAGCAAACCAGCAATAAAAAATCAAATATGATGCTTTCTATGGCGATGAACCGAAAAATACTGAGGGCGATAAGCATAAAAACAATCAATGTCATTATTGCCAGGCTACCGGCAATGCGGTGTTGTTTGTTGCTGCGCTTGGGATTATTGACTTTGTCTGCTGTTGAGGTGAATAACAGACCAAGTAACCGCATCGGATGAAAACGGCTGGTAAAGAGTGGTAACCGTGCTGTAAAGACGGCAGCCAGTAATACAAGTACTGGCTGCAGACTGATCCAATCCATGGTCAGCGTCATCTTAGCTTAGCTCTTGCAACATATTAACGACCATTGCTGAAGAGTTTTGCGCTGCAACCACAAGATATTCTTCAAACGACGTCGGTGATTCTTTACCCGCAATATCTGACAGCGAGCGGATCACGACAAAGGGGATGCCGAATTGGTGACAGGTCTGCGCAATGGCAGCCGCTTCCATTTCTACTGCCGCCATAGTAGGGAAGTTAGTTCGTGCTTCTTCCACTTTTTTCGGATCTGCCATAAAGCTATCACCGGTACAGATCAAACCTTCGATGGTTTTGATGTCACTGTCTGCAGCGATGGCTTTTTTCGCTGCGGCAACCAGTTTAGCATCGGGAATGTAGGCCGCTGGTTTTTGTGCACACTGGCCAATTTCATAACCAAATACCGTAAGGTCAACGTCGTGATGACGAACTTCACTTGAGATAACGACGTCACCGACACGCAGTGATTTATCGTAACCCCCTGCCGAGCCAGTATTAATGATACAGTCAGGGGCATAATGTTCGAGTAGCAGTGTGGTCGCAACTGCAGCAGCGACCTTACCTATGCCTGATTTGCCCAGAATAACCTCATGGCCAGCCAGTGTTCCGCTATAGAATTCACAGCCCGCTTGGGTAAATGTCGCTAAATTTTCCAGTTGGTTACGCAGAATTTTAACTTCCTGCTCCATCGCACCAATAATACCTATTTTCATCGTAGTCTCTAACCTAATACCTAAAATGGGCATGCTAGCATAATTTGGCAGGGGATAAAAATAGTTGCGATTATATTGGGGGCTTTGTGCCTCGGTGTGATGACCCTGAGGTTTGATTATTTCATAGCCAAATTAAGCCTTTCTCTATCTCGCTTCTGCCCCAAACCTCGTTAGAGCTGTTACTCAGTCGAAATGTATTCATATCAATTTGCCATACATTTGCTCATGTAGGAATGGGAGTGATTTGTCATATAACAACTGCTCACGCGGACCCTATTGCGAGCTCAATTGGGATCCAGCATTTAACTAGGTTAGGCAACACGCTGAGGCGCTATCGCCCACTTTTTAAGAGTTAGAAAGTAACAATAAGTAAATTAAATACGGTCGCTGTCAAAGTGGCCGCTACGGATGCTTATATTCTAAAAAAAGCTACCATCCCTGAATCGAATATGACACTTTATTAGTTATGCCAGTATTCAAAATGAGTCACACCGGCTTTTTCACATGCAGATGCAAAGTCTAAAACCGCCTTTTTATCAATTTTAATGAACTCTTCTTTACTCATTTTGGATGGTTGGCCAACACCCATTGTGCAGATTGCAGTGCCATGACCACTTAAAAATGACTCATATGATTTCACTGAAAAAATGTCAATTTCATGTTGAAAAATAGATTTGCCAACAACATTCTCAGCAGACCTTCTGCCAAGTAAAGTTAATTGCTTAACCGATGGCATCTTTAAGAGTGTTAATGCGGTATGAGCCAGTAGCGCCAAGCATAATAATTTTTTCAGAATCAGACATCTGACTTACCAAAAAAACCGTTAATAACTTTCTGCTGCTGTTTTTTCCCGGTTGGATCCGCCTGTGTTTTTAACGCACAGAGATTATTAGCCCATTCAGAAGTACGCATCCGAATGGGGGGCTCAGGATTTTCGATACAGCGCTTAATGACATCAGCAACTTCATCCGGCGTTTGATATATCCCGTTGTCTTTGCGGTTTTGCGCACTCGTAAGATAGTGTTCTAAAAGCGGGCGATATTCATCATCGAGCATGCCGCCTGTATTTTGAAAATCAGCCAGTACATTGTTCACAAATTCTGTCTGTATGCCCCCGGGCTCGACATTGGTGAAATGAACATTAAAGTGAGGGGTAATATAAGTAGCAAGTGATTCAGCATACCCCTCAACAGCAAACTTTGCCGCACAGTAAATTTCGTTAAATGGCTGACCAACAAGTCCGCCGACAGAAGACACATTGACGATATGTCCACGCCTCGCTTTACGCATATGAGGCAGAACAGCTTTAGTACAGCGGACCACCCCCATGAAGTTCACATCCATCACTTTATTAATGTCGGCTTCCGAGGCTTGCTCTGTTGTTCTGACAAAACCGGCACCGGCATTGTTTACCAATATATCGATTTTACCTTCCAGAGCAATAATTTCAGAGACACATTTTTCGATACTGCTGCTGTCCTGAACATCAAGCTGTTTGATGTTAACAGAAACACCTGCAGTAAGAATTGCACTTTCCAGTTGCGTTTTCTTGTCCAAGTTGCGCATTGTCGCGAAAACCTTATAACCCGACTGTGCAAGCTTAATAACAACACTAATTCCTAAGCCCGTCGAAGTGCCGGTGACCAATACAATTTTTTTCATAATAAATATCCCTTAACAGTCATCAACTTATAATGAGGTTGATTTCGATATTGTGTTGGCGTTAAGCCAACTTTTTTCTTAAACAATCGGGCAAAATATTGTGGATATTCGAACCCGAGTGAATAGGCTATTGTTGCCACAGAGTCACTGCGGCTAAGTAATAAATTTTTGGCTTTATCGATCAGACGAAGCTGAATCCATTCTTTTGCAGATTTCCCTGTTTCCACCTTCAGTGCATCCGTCAAATAACGACTGGTCATATTCAACTTGTCAGCGATATCAATAATGGCGGGGATCTCATTAAACTCAGAGGTTGCCAGAAGTTCATCGAAACACAGTACAAACTGTTCAGATATTGAAGAACAAGACTCTTTTCTTAACAAAAACTGACGATGATAAAACCGGTCGGCATAAGTCAGTAGCGCAGAAATTTGAGCAAGAATAATATCACGGCTGAAGGCATCATAATTCGAGTGATATTCTGCCTCAATGCTGGTGAAGATATCTTTGATCATCGCCTCTTCTTTGGCTGAGAGATGAAGCGCTTCATTAACGGCATAGGCAAAGAAGGAACACTTTTTAATCAGGTCATAAATGGCATGATTTCTAATAAAGTCCTCATGAAATAGGATCACTTTTCCTTCGGAGGCTATCGTTATACCATTCGCATAAAATTCCTGCCTCGGTGCTAAGAACAACATTGTGCCGCTACGGTAATCGTATTTTGTTTTTCCGTAAACTAAATCACCGGAAATGATATTTTTAAGTGAAATTGCGTAAAAGTCTGCACTGATCACTGAATGACTATTTATACAACCAAGCTCTCCCTGTGATGTGTCTGCCTTAACCGTTGATACACTAAGCTGTGGGTGTTGAGGATCGGGTTTACCCAGCATCCGGTGGTAATCTGTGATGTTATCAAAATGGATTCTATTCATGGGGGCATCTTAAGTTTTGCTCTGACCGTGAACAGTTTATATCAATCAACAGATTAGTTAAGTATACACATTCCCATAAAACGTATACAAATTTACAACAATGACAAAAAAAGATACATAAGTCCGTTTGCACCTCAAAGCCTCAGCAGCTAGTAAAAATACTCACGCTCGCTTATTCCCGAAAGCGAGCTAGTCAGTGGTCAAGTAAATTTGGTCACTGTTTTTTGTTTTCTAACGCTATGGGGGCATTAACTGCCCGACAAATGATGGTTTGAATAAGGCAAATTTATAGAATCCAGCCATAAATCTGATTACTGTTATTTGGTAGTGAGTTTTGTCATGACGTAGTGGAACAACGGTAAACGAGTTGGCCAGAAAAAAGCGTTTAAGCTAGAGGATAATATGACAGCCATGTCTTTGCTGGCAGGGCCGTATAGTATTGTCGCTTAAAGCATGGTGCGCCAGTTTATAAAACTACCACCACCATTCGCCCTGTGCCCCTGCTGTCCAACCAAAGGTGTCGTCATCAAAGGCTTTGCCACCTACTTGACCTTCAAATTCATCATCCCAGGTGGCTACGGTGACAAAAATACGTAATACCGGTCTGGCCCAGTAACCAGGTTCGGCACCCAACTGCAAAGCGGTGGTGAATTTGGTAACACCGCCATTGGCGTTATCGCTATCTACCTGATCATGGCCAAGCTCAAAGACAGCACTCAGGTGCTCGCTAATGGTGTATTGAGGGCGAATGCCGATGCTAAACCAGTCGGTATCTTCGGATCCTGTCGCAGTATCTTTTTGGGTGGTGCGATAGAGGGCGGTAAATCCTAACTCCCAGTCGTCATTTACTTTGGTGACCAGATCGGTGGCGATTTCTACGAAGTTGACATCTTCGATGCTGATGTCATTCATTAGTGGATTGGGATTGAAATCGCCCTGGCTTACCGCAGTGCCATCGCGATAGATCATATGAACGGTATTTTTACCTTTGCCGTCAAAGAGCTTTTGACTATGCCATACGCCTAGACCGAAGCCATCTTCATCGTCTAACCCTGCGCCTTCATTTTCTGGTCGGTTATTATAATAAGCCCAAAGATTAAGTGCACCACCGTCGTTGGTATTAATATTTTTAAGTCGGAGATCCAGGGCGGTGGAGTTTACCGAATCACCGCTGACGAATTCGCCATCATCCTCTGACATAATCAAGGCCACATTAAAATCGGCATTGCCTACTTTAACGCCCTCGATGCCAGCCGCAGCCCGTGAATTCTGGGCGGTATTTAACCAGAAATGATCGGTCATATGGGTATCGATACGGTCATAATAACGACGGCCGATCCATGCGTTGGTGCCGGCTCCCAGGATATTATTAAAACTTAGATAAGCCTGGGCGACATCCGACAGATCTATATTGGATTCATTGCCTTGGGAATCATAGCCTTCCAACATGATCACTGCTTGCACATATTTATCACTATTCGATTTGCTTGAGTCCATATAACGGCGATAATCCAGGGCCATTTCGATATTAGTATCGGGTTCATTGCCTAAACGATATTTTGTCTCGGCCCCCGGTGCTTTAAAATCAACCTGAGTTTCGCCATCTTTGGTAAAACCTGTGCCGATACGCATATAACCATGATAATCAAGAGTGCTGTTTTCTGTTACATCGATCGCCGCTAATGCATTTAAACATACACTTGCCGTCATCGTGCTCGCAACACAGAGAGCAATTATTTTTTTCTTCATAAATTTTTCCTTTTTGTGATTTTATACTCGCCTAAAGCACTCCGGATACTGACATCAACGTTTCAGACGGATTAAGCTATCGGTATGAGTATATTCAAGAATCCTTAAAAGTAAATTTTAGGTGAAATTCTTATTGACTTTTAGGTGTCGTGGTTTTTACTCTTTACTCTTTAGATTAGTCATGATTGCAGGAAGCGCTTCAAAGAAAACTATTATTTATTACTTCATAGATGAGAATATAAAAGATAATGCTAAAAATAAGCTATGGAGTTGCCATAAAAAGTAATCTGATTAGCCATAAAGCTCCGCTATTGAATTACAAATTTAGCCTACAATTTGGAAATGTAATTGAGGACTCCTCACCTTTTTGACTGATTTACGAGTAACTGCAGATACATTGCCGCGTATTAGTAAGAACCTTTTATCTTCTATCTATACAGTCGTATCTAGATAAAAATGTATTATGTGTGTGCATTTCTAGCATAATAAATATAAAAGTTATTAAATTTATTTAAAATCAGTATAATAGCGTTACTTTATTATAAATAAAGTATCGTGTATATACGCATGCGCACGATTAAAATCGTTATATTTCATGGAGGATTTAGCTTGTCATTTCCAGTTTTAGATACTAAACGATTGAGGTTAGAAAAATTATCAAAAGAAGATTCAAATAGCTTATTTGAGTTGTTCTCGGACAACTCAGCTGTCGAATACTATGATTTAGAAGCATTCACTGAACGTAAGCGATCATTCAGGGGGTAGATCACCCCATTATGGCTAAATCTGAGACAAAAAATTCATCCGCAACGTTGTTTTTCCAGGCGCGAGGCGTTAGCGCTTCAATATCCGATGCCGGATGCAGGCTAATACGCAACAATACATCAACCAGGTACGTG
>JBLHPA010000070.1:0-13897 GCA_047628235.1 Moritella sp. | reverse complement strand
AAGTGCTCACACAGATTGCTTGAATAAATTGTTAAAGAGCGTTGACCTTGGCGCTGTGCGTCTCAGTCAGGCTGCGTATTCTACGCAAACCAGTTTCGAAGTCAAGCACATATTTGTACTCTATTCAAGGAGTTTAAAAAGTAACCGAAGCTATGATTTAACTACCTTACTGAGCGGCTATTGCCGTGTCAGTGGGCGGCATTACAGATAGCCCAATCTGTATGGCAAGCGTTTATTGGTAAAATGACGTAGTTTGGGTTCAACTGATTACAGATTAGCCAAATATCGCCAATAGCCAACCCTACCTCACCACAAACGCCATTTGTTAGCTTATGACAATAGCTATCACAGCGCAGATCTATTATTTTAGAGCCTAAATCGTAGTGAAAGTGAATCAACTATGTCCAATTTCGGAGAAGCAATGTCCCAGCCTATTGAATATAAGCGTTTACATTTATCTACTGGTGAAAAAACAAAACGTCATAGACAACATAAAGCCCAAATAATTACGGTACATTCAGGCACAATTCTTATCCGACTAGGTAAATCACATGTATCACTTGCAGCAAACCAATCAGCTTGGTTGCCGCATGAGTGTTTACATTCCATTGAGTGTGCCGACAACTGCCTGCTTGATATCTTATTTTTTTCAGCTCGAGTGACTTCACGATTATCTGACTCATTTGCTAAATTACCCACATCAGCCTTGTTTAACGCACTAATCAACGAAATTTCAGATACCGCACTCAACTCCGGTTCAACTGAATTTTGTCATTTACTGCAAGTCTGCCTAGATCAGTTACACAAACTTAGTGAAAATTCATTATGATGTTACTTTTCAAACGTTAAATTGATTTTTTATACTAAAAATTGAGTATAATTACTTTTTCCATTTTATTTGATGAATTATGTATATTTTCAAATGTGAAGGCTTCAACAATGAAGAAGCAACTATACAAGTAGCCTCTTTACATTGGACTGATGCCGGTGAGGTTACCTTTAGTGCCAGTGATGACAGATTTGCCTGTACATTACTCACTAAATGTCGGAGTGATAGCGGCGGCTTCTTCAATTTATTGGCGGGCTGCAAACCACTCTTGATTGAGCAGTGGCTAGAATATCTCGAAGAGTCAAAATTAATCAAAAAAGTGTCTTTGCAACAGCTCGACTATAAATTAGAAGCCTATCCCAAACAGCTTGGCCTTAATGATAACAATGCAAGCACTCTGCTCGATATGCTGTACAGTATTGGTGGATTTAATCGTCTCCAAGTCTCTCGATACTTAAAAAATAGAAATAATATCACCTATTTATCGACTAAGTATGACAAAACGGATCTACAACGCTATCAACAACTCGGTAAAGCAATTAATTTCATCCTGAAACTAAAAAAATAAGACCTACACTTTACAAATAAATACAAGACGCATTACTTTATTATGATTGATGTATAATATTTCACAATTAAATTGTCATCCTCACCATATATTGAAATTTCGATCAATTTCAGATCTGAAGGTTTACATTATTAATCCTTGCTCTCAGCATGCTTGGGTGCAGCCTCTTTAAGCCACCAGTGACTATTTCGCCAGATAATACTGTGACTCCGAACCAACCACACTGCTCAGCCAGCGAGGTAAAGAGGATCTCAAAGTATTAATTAAACTTTTATCACCCTGTTTATCCTCCCTACAAACTATCTAGTATTGGAAGATATTAAATACCTAAGTAAGAAGACTTAAGTGACTATATCGCAGGCAACCAGGGATCAACTAAAACAAAAGTGTGACCAATACTGGTAAAGACAATAGCCAACAATGTTAACCTGGTGTTAATATTACTAGCTATTGCTAATGGTTAATCTCTGCGAGCAAGACACCATTCAGCCTTGTTTTATGCGGATACACTGAATAATCTTCATAGGACTTTAACTGGAACAATAAAAATCACAAAGGAAGTGGTATTTGATGAATAAGCTATTTGCACTAATTGCGCTCAGTGTTGGACTGTACGGATGCCAGTCAACACTAAATTACAAGTATCAACCGACCAAACTTGATAACGTAACCATAGTACGATATCAAGAGATGGATGATAACTACGAACATATTAAGTTTGATCGCTACAATTCTATTCTGACTATTACCTATCACTTACCCGCAACCAATCTGGTGTGGCAGAAAGATTTCATCGACGAGCGATCCCACTCCACGCTATGCAAGGATAAGGAAAATACGATTTACCGACTTGCACGGAAAGATAATATCGGGGTGAAGTTTGTCTATAAAGGCCAAGGAGGGAAAACGCTGGGTCCTTGGGCTGTCGATGTTTGCGAGCGCGGTTAATCTCACACCCTTTTATAGCGCTAGTTTAAGCCATGATCTCCGCTTAAACTAAGCGCTATAACCCTAAGTAATACTGATTTTTTTCATTGCCGTAAGTTGATTCACTGCACTTAACAGTGCTGTTAACGATGCTTTTAAAATATCAGAATTGATGGCAACACCAATAACCAGCTGGTCCGCCGTTTTCACTTGCAGATAAGCTATCGCATTGGCATCAGCACCTTTACTCAAGGCATGTTCACTAAAATTAACAATATCAAACTCAATCTTAAAGTATTGTTTAATAGCCTGCACAAAAGTAGTAAGAGCCCCGTTACCACTCCCGGAAATTGTTATTGAGTCAAAGCCATTCGCCAGCTGAGCATTGATCCGATCAACCTCATCATGACTAATATTATAATGGTTTAATCGATACGGGCTATCCGCAAGTGCATAGGTCGATTTAAACAGTTGCCAGATTTGTGGGATCATAAGCTCTCCACTCACCCGTTCTGACTCTTTTTGCACTACAGCTGAAAATTCAATCAGCAGCCAGCGCGGTAATTGGAGGCCATATTCTTTTTCTAACAGGTAAGCGATCCCGCCCTTGCCTGATTGGCTATTAACCCGGATGACATGCTTAAGGGTTCGATTTAGATCGGTGGGATCAATCGGTAAATAAGCTACATTCCAGCTATCTGACGCTTCCCTGCGATCTAGGCATTTCTTAATAGCGTCCTGATGACTGCCCGAGAAGGCCGTATAAACTAATTCGCCTACATAGGGATGGCGTGGATGAACCGGCAAGTGAGTACAGTCGGTGATAGTGCCAACGATAGAATCTATGTTGCCAAGCTGCAACTGTGGATCAATTCCCTGGCTGTATAAATTCATCGCCATCGTGATGATGTCCATATTCCCGGTACGTTCGCCATTTCCCAACAACGTGCCTTCGACTCGGTCTGCGCCAGCCATTAGCGCTAACTCTGCCGCAGCAACCGCGCAACCACGATCATTGTGAGTATGCACGCTAACCTTAATCGCCGCACGGTTCTGGATATGCTGACAAAACCATTCAACCTGATCGGCAAAAACATTTGGGGTCGCCATTTCCACCGTAGCGGGTAAATTAATGATCACCGGATTGGTCATACTTGGTTGCCAGATAGCATTAACCGCATCGCAGATATCCACAGCAAAATCTATTTCGGTGCCAGAGAAACTTTCCGGGGAATATTCAAATTGCCAACGCGGACCAGGGTTAGCAAGCGCATGATGTTTTACCCACTTAGCCCCCTGCACAGCGATATCAATTATCCCCTGCCGATCTTGCTGAAAAACTAGTTCTCGCTGCACCGTTGAGGTTGAGTTATACACATGAACAATGGCCTGCTTTACTCCCTGCAATGCAGCAAATGTTTTTTCAATAAGTGCTTCACGAGCCTGAGTTAAAACCTGAATAGTAACATCATCAGGGATCTTTTTTTCTTCAATCAACCAGCGCACAAAGTCATAATCCATCTGCGATGCGGCCGGAAAGCCAACTTCAATCTGCTTAAATCCCAAGGCCAGTAATAACTCATAATAACGTCGTTTTTTCTCGACAGTCATGGGTTCAACTAAAGCTTGATTGCCATCACGCAGATCAACACTGCACCACTCTGGCGCATGGGTAATAGTGTTATTGGGCCAAGAGCGATTAGGCATATTCAGCACCGGAAAGGCTCGGTATTTTTTGTGATTAAATTCGGTCATAATAAGATCCTTTTATAGTCTTTACGAGTTGTCTGGCAAGGGCATCAATAGCCTCACCTAAGCGCGGTGGCAAACGAGCAAACTAAGCACCACTTTCAAGGCTTAGTTGCTGCGCCCAAGTCGCAATCGTGATATCCGTTCTATAAAACCAAAAGAAGCCATAACCTTACCTGTAAATAAGTCCTATTTAAAGTATAAGTAAAAAACCTCAGTTTATGATTGTTTTATTTGCATAATAAATACGATATTGAGCAAGATATCACTCCAAAAATGAATAATTAAGAAATAAAGCACCTATTCACCTCACTTTAAAGCGATCTAATTGCCAGTGACAACCGTAACCCATTAACTCACGGACACAAAGACCAGGCAGCCACAAAGTGCTTGCTCTAAGTGCAACCATTGCAGCTCAGTCTCGGCGATCAATTCAATTTTACTTTCAGCTAACTGCGCAATGGGAGTGAACTCACAGTCACCGTGAACGCTGTTAATAGCAAAACAACCCTGTTCAGTAATGAGTGTCGCTTTTAACCTAATAACCTGCAGTGGTTCTAATAACTCCGCCAGCGACATTAAATTAAAACATTGCTCTGCAGAAAAAATCCAGCCATAGCTAAACAACCCTTGCCCGCTAGCATGATTACGCACAAAGCGTGGATCGGTTTCCTGCTCAAGTTGGTTTAAACTTTGCTTCTCATGAGTATGTTTAAGATGAGAAACTAAATGCTGTGAAGAACGTAGTTTATCCAAGGGCAATGCCAATAAATTAGGGGTTATATCACCATAACTGGTCCAAGCTATTTGCGCCTTAGGCGGTAATAATTGCGCACAGAAATGCATAAAGTCCTTATGTGCTCGGGTATCCAAAAGCTCTGTCTTATTAGCAACCAGCACATCAGCAAGATTAATTTGATCTTGGAAGTATTCATTATCCAGGTATTTACTCTCCGCTAGGTGTAACGGATTAATTAGGCAAATTGTCGCTTTAAGTTCCAGAATATCACAATAAAATTCTCCCGTGAGGTCGATAATAACCTGTTGCAAGTGCCCCAATCCGGTAGGTTCGATCAAGATACGATCAGGACGTGACTTAGTAATCAACATGTTTAGTCCCATTTTCATGGGTAATCCCGCCACACAACAAAGACAACCACCCGGTACTTCTTTTACGACTATCCCCTGTTCCTGTCCTTGCAATCCCTTACCGAATGCGGATAACAAAGTTCCATCTATACCTATCTGGCCAAATTCATTGACCAATACTCCCCAAACTTCATTTTCTGGCTTATACTTTAAGAGCTGTTGGATCGCGGTCGTTTTACCGACACCTAAAAACCCGGTGATAATATTGGCTGGTATTTTATCTCTTTGTTTCGACATGACAGACCCTAACTGTAACTAATACATTCGCAGCATTAACCTAAGACATAGGGATATATTATAGGTTTTTCCAACAGTAAAAAATAGTTAACTTGAAGCTGATGTTAATAAATGGTTATATAATGCACATGCTCGAAATCGAACATATATAGCGTTAATGATAATTATGGAAGGCTATCAAGATGAAAAATATTATGAGCATTGATATAAAAACATTCGATATAATCGTTATTGGCGGCGGTATTAACGGCGTTGGCATTGCCGCAGACGCAGCTGGTAGAGGCCTTTCCGTTGCTCTCGCAGAAATGGATGACCTGGCGGCAGCAACCTCATCCGCCAGTAGCAAGTTGATCCACGGTGGGTTGCGCTATTTAGAACATGGAGAATTTCGTTTGGTGAGTGAGGCCCTGGCCGAACGCGAAATAATTCTAGCGATGGCACCGCATATCGTCACTCCATTACGCTTTTGTCTGCCTCACTGCCCCCATCTACGTCCAGCACCCCTGATCCGTGTAGGCCTATTTTTGTATGATCATCTGGCAAAATTAGTAACGCTAAAAAAATCACAACGTATTACTTTTGATAGTAAGAGTGCGTTAAAGAAAACCTTTAAAAAAGGCTTTGAATATTCTGACGCTAGAGTCGATGACGCTAGATTAGTGACACTAAATGCACAAATGGCCGCTGAGAAAGGCGCACGTATCATGACCCGTACCAAGTGCATTTCTGCAGTAAGAGAAAAATCATTCTGGCTTATCCGCTGCAAAGATTTACTCACAGGTAAAGAGTTTTCACTACGCTGTAAAGCATTGGTGAATGCAGCAGGCCCCTGGGTAAACACATTCTATGATGAAAGTTTGGCTATACCCTCTCCGCGTAGCATCCGACTGATCAAGGGTAGCCATATAATAGTACCCAAGTTGCACAGTGAAAACAGAGCTTATATTTTACAAAACAAAGATAACCGGATCATCTTTGTCATCCCTTATCAAAATGACTTTTCGTTAATTGGCACAACAGATATTGAATATCGGGGCGACCCGCGTGACGTAAGCATAGATGCAGTTGAAGAGCGTTATCTGTGTGACATTAGCAACGAATTTTTTCAGCAGCAGATCCAACCCCAGGATATTATTAAAACCTTCGCAGGTGTCCGCCCTTTGTGTGATGATAAATCCGATTCTCCACAGACCATCACACGTGATTACACCTTGGATATCTATGATGAAAATGGTAATTTACCACTGCTCACGGTGTTCGGTGGTAAACTCACTACGTACCGAAAACTGTCACAGGCAGCGATGCATAAGCTGCAGGTCTATTTTCCGACAATGGGGCCAGACTGGACCGCGAGTACCAAACTACCAGGTGGTGATTTTCAATTGTCAGTGGATCAACTGAGCCAATCACTGGTGCTGCATTATCCTTGGCTGCCAATAGCGATCGCCGCTCGTTACACAAAAACATACGGCACGCGCAGCTTTAATTTACTTAAAGACTGCCATGGCATTGAAGATCTGGGAACGCATTTAGGTGCCGGATTATTTATTCTGGAAGTCGATTATCTGATCTGTAATGAGTGGGCTTATACCCTGGATGACATAATTTGGCGCAGAACTAAACTCGAACTGACCATGAGTGACAGCGAAAAACAGGCCTTGTCGAAATACTTGATGCACAAACTAGCAGAGCTGGTACCAGAGCGATTTATCGCCACAACCCCATCGCAGCAGCAACAAGTTTAGTACCCGATAAACTGGCGACGGCAGTAGCGCACAACAGCTACTGCAGTGCTGAAAAATAATAGTTTTATTAATTAAGCGCTATGATTCATCTAGGATAGGCGTGGGTTTTCTGTTTTCATCGACAGCCACTAAACTAAATATGCCGGAAATCGCCTTGGTACGACCTTCTTCGCTCATGGATTCAACAAATATATCCACTTTTACCCGAATTGAAGTTCGACCTACTTTCTCTATAGTAGCAACTAATTCAACCACTGAGCCAGCCGGGATTGGATGAGTAAAATCAATACGATCCGAAGATACTGTCACTAAGGGTTTATGGCAAAACCGCGTAGCGGCAATAAAAGCCGTTTCATCCATCCATGATAATGCTTGGCCACCAAACAGGGTATCATGATGGTTGATTGTTGATGGGAACACAGCTTTACATACCCGTGTTTCTGCACGTTTTAACCTTTCTTCGATAGATACAGACATATAGTCGCCATTGTTAGCTTTAAAGACCTGAACTATCATCCAGATCTCTAAACAAAAGGCAAAGCAATTCTAACAAACCAGGTATTTCATAGCTAAACGGGAAGGGTATGACTAATTAATCATCAAGCTCACTCTCATCCCAGTCTTCATCCTCATAATTACCGCTAGCTATTGCTGCTTGCTCAATAACTTGTGCATAAGCGGTAATAAAATCAAGCATCATATCAAGAATGCTATCGGTAAAACTTTGCCATGGACTTTGCTGTAATTGGGCAATTTTCTGCGCTGTAGCCGCGCAGGAAAAGTAGCTCAGGCACAGATAAGCCGTCTGTAATGCGGTGGTTATTTCCGCATCATCAGGTAAAGCATTCAATAAACTTTCGTAATAAAATGCGGCGCCAATTGCAAACCCAATCGCCCATTCATTTAACGGATGCCCGGCAGTGAAGTTATCTTCAAACTGACTGGCAGGAACACACTCAGCAGGCAATTCAGCACCAGATTCATACACTTTCTCACTGATCTCGTTATAAACTGAGATGATAGCAAACAATTTATCGTCACTGATATTACTCGGAGCTGCACCACCAAAAATTATATCCATCCAGTCTTGGGTCTCTACAGGCGCGGGGGCTGCAACCAATCCAAAGAAGAAACCTTTCATTGCTGTTAACGAAAGCGTCTCTTGCGGCGTCTCATTTCCCGCTAACCAAGCCGATAATAATGCTTCATCTTCGCGTGATAATGCTGAACCTGTCATATAAAACCTTTTTAGTCGCGTGATTAATAGCATTAAGTTTACTGGATAAATAACTTTCAGTGACAACTATTCATTTGAAAGTTGCTCTAAAATAGAACAATGGGGTGAATTATCGCCTCGGCATGAGGACGCCAGGGATTGCAGCGTGCTAAGCATGCCTTGCAGCGTAACAATCCGTTCCTCAATATCGGCTATTTTTTCCAAGGTTAGCGCTTTAACCTGAGCTGCTGTTCGGTTTTCATTTTTATATAAATTGATCAGTTCTTTGCACTCTTCCAGATTAAACCCCGCAGCACGCGCCCGTTTTACAAAATTTAATTCGTTAATAATACTCTGATTGTAGCAACGGTATCCATTTTCCCCTCGGATAGGCGCTGAAGTTAATTCTATACTTTCATAATAACGCACTGTTTTGGCGGATAACCCTACTTCTTTCGCCACTGCACTTATGTTTTTCATCCCATCTTCCCGTTAACTATCTTATACATAATGCTCTACACACCGCCCTATCAAATGCCCTACAATTTAATTAATACTATAACGATTAGTCATTAAATTTAGGTTTCCAAAACTTAATTAAAAGTGAGTTGGAAAGTACGGTAATGCTACTGAACGCCATTGCAGCTCCTGCAATTTCGGGGCTTAAATAACCCATGGCAGCCAGTGGAATGCCGATAATATTAAAGATAAAAGCCCAGAAAAGATTTTGCTTTATTTTACGCCAGGTAATCTTTGAAATTCCCATAGCAGCAGAAACCAGCCGAGGATCATTACGTAATAAGGTTATATTTGCTGTCTCCATCGCTACATCAGTGCCCGATCCCATCGCGATACTGATATCAGCCTGAGCTAATGCAGGGGCGTCATTGATACCATCCCCAACCATAGCTACAATCCCGCCCCGTTGCTGACACATTTGCACATAATGAGCTTTATCTTCCGGCTTAACTTGCGCGTAATAACTGTCTATATGCAACAGCTCAGCAATGGATTTCACCGCTGTTGGTGCATCACCACTTAAAACTGTCGTATTAATATTTCGGCGTTGTAATAGGGTAATCGCAGCCTTACTTTCGATACGGATAGTATCAGCGATCGCTAATAATCCAACCAATCGGCCATCAATAGCAACCCACATACCTGTTTGACCATGTATGTCCAACTCGACAAGGGCTTCTTCCGCCACGCTGGTATTGATCCCCTGTTTGTGAATTAATTCACGGTTACCAATGATCACATCCATCTCACCTACTCGCCCTTTAATACCATAACCCACTAATGTTTGAACCTGCAGCACTGGCGAGAGTGTCTGTCCGTGCTCAAATGCATAACTGACAATCGCTTTCGCCAATGGGTGCTCACTAACTTGCTGAATTGAACCCACAATGTTCATTAACTTCGACTTTTCATAATCAAAACTATGAATGGCAACCACTTTCGGTGTTCCCTGGGTCAGGGTGCCTGTTTTATCTAACATAACATCGGTGATCATATGAGCTTTTTGTAACGTATCAATATCTTTAATTAAGATACCATGACGTGCCGCGGCACCCGTACCGGTAACAACCGCAGCTGGTGTAGCCAGACCAAGCGCACAAGGGCAGGCAATAACGAGAACAGCAACAGCTGCAGTTAAACCAGATTCGAAATCATTAAACAGCCAATACCAGGTTAAAAAAGTAATTAGTGCAATAACCAAAACAACGGGGACAAATATATTACTTACTTTATCAACAAGCTGCTGAAATGGCGCTTTTGCCATTTGCGCAGCTTCAACCATGCTTATAATTTTATTCAAACTGGTATCCTTGCCTACAGCATCAACCTGGATCACCAATACCCCCGTACCATTGATCGAGCCCCCAATAATACGCTGTCCTTCCGATTTAAAGACAGGAAAGCTTTCCCCTGTAATCATTGATTCATCCAGCTCACTCTGCCCGGATATTATAAGACCATCAACCGGTACTTTCTCTCCCGCAACAACCCGAACCTGGTCACCTAACACAACATCGTCAACCGGCAAGTTGAGCCACTGATCCGCCCGGTTGACCATTGCAGTTGAAGGTCTTAACATCATCAATTCATTAATGGCCGAGGAAGTACTCTGCTTCGCATTCTCTTCCAGATATTTACCCAGGGTGATCAATGTAATAACGACAGCACTGGCTTCAAAATACAATTCCCCCATGGCTTGTGCACCAAGGGTTAGGAATAAATATAAACTATAAAAATAGGCGGCACTTGTTCCCGTAGCGACCAGCACATCCATATTGGCGGCAGCATTTTTTAACGAACGATAAGCACCTGCATAATAACGTCCACCAATAATAAACTGAACCGGCGTTGCCAAGACAAATTGTAGCCAAGCTGGAACACCGACTGTAAAACCATCAATAAACATGGTAAACATACCTGCAACCAAGGGTAAAGTAAGCAAAGCAGAAATAATAACTAAGACTAACTCCAGCTTATTTTTTCTTTTAAACGCTTTCTTACGCGCTAATAAAGTTTCGCGTTGAGATACTGTATACGCATTGAACAGACTAGGTTTATAACCAAGTTTAGCAACAGTATTGATCAGTTCTGCTGGCAGTAGAGCCCCAGAAAAAGCGGTGACAACGACTTGTGAGGTCGCAAAATTAGCTTCAGCTGTTAGTACATTTTTATTTTCTAACAATTTTGTGACCGTCTTAGCGGCACAGTTCGCACAGGACCAACCATCAATGGCTAAGGTCATTGTTTCGACTTCATAGCGGTAATTTTTATGATCTAAAATTGACTTAACATTGTGGCTATCGGCTGGGGCAGTTAGACATATTAGGGCTGTTGCGAGGGCGAAATTAACCTTAGCATCGATACCAGAGTGGGTGTTAAGTGCAACTTCTAGTTTTGTGGCACAACCGGCACATGACATACCGTCAACGTGTATTGAAAGTGTTTTTTGCATAACTCACTCATATAATTAGGTTAAAGCATGGTTTAAATATAACCATTCCCCTTAGCGTAAGGTCAAGGAAATATTATTACTATTTATCTTTAATATTTACTATGTACAACCATTTTATTGTAACAAGATGTAACTGGCAGCAAAAACGCGATAGGTCTAACATTAAGTGTTAATTATTTATGAATAATAACGTTTATGTAATAATATAACCGATGTAATTAAGATACAGTGAAGAAATAGGCCTTAAAACAGCATAAAAAGTCCCAACATGTAGATTAATTACCAAATTCCATTTAATAAAAGTGAATAATATAATCATGAATCCAACAAAAACGAAAGCTTGGGCTGACTTAGAACAACATTATTTGGAGATGCAACAGACTAATATTCAAACCCTGTTTGCAGAGGATCCGAATAGGTTTGAACATTTTTCCAAAAAATTTAATAATGATATTTTATGTGATTTCTCAAAAAATATTATTAACCAGTGCACACTAAAAAAATTAACCGCATTAGCAACCGAAGTTGATCTGCCTGCCGCAATTAGCGCCATGGTTAGCGGTGAAAAAATTAATAAAACTGAGAATAGATCCGTACTGCATACAGCATTAAGAAATCGCAGTAATACGCCAATCATGGTCGATAGCAAAAATGTGATGCCTGGTATTAACGCTGTACTCAAACAAATGGAAGCTTTTACTAACGAAATAATCAATGGTAGTTGGAAGGGTTATACCGGAAAAGTGATAACAGATATTGTAAACATCGGTATTGGGGGCTCGGATCTGGGACCTTACATGGTTACCGAGGCATTAAAACCTTATAAAAACCATTTAAATATGCATTTTGTATCTAATGTTGACGGCACTCATATTGCTGAAACACTGAAATCACTCAATCCTGAAACAACCCTATTTCTGGTTGCTTCAAAGACATTTACCACGCAAGAAACTATGACCAATGCGCATAGTGCGCGCACGTGGTTTTTAGAGAGTGCTAAAAATGAAGCTCACATCGCAGTTCACTTTGCTGCGTTATCAACCAACGCCAGCGCAGTTCAAGCATTTGGTATTGATACGAAGAACATGTTTGAGTTTTGGGACTGGGTTGGCGGTCGTTATTCTCTTTGGTCTGCAATTGGTCTGTCGATTGCATTGAGTATTGGTTACGGCAACTTCGAAGAGTTATTAACCGGTGCACACGAAATGGACAATCATTTCGTAAATACCCCCCTAGAGGACAATATCCCGGTAATCCTGGCACTAATTGGTCTTTGGTATAACAACTTCTTTGGCGCAGAAAGCGAAGCCATATTACCGTATGATCAATACATGCATCGCTTTGCGGCATACTTCCAGCAAGGAAATATGGAATCAAACGGTAAAAGTGTTGACCAAGATGGCAAGCCTGTCGATTATCAAACTGGTCCTATCATCTGGGGTGAACCAGGAACCAATGGCCAACATGCTTTTTATCAGCTGATCCATCAAGGAACGAAGTTAATCCCTTGTGATTTTATTGCACCCGCGCAATCACACAACCCCATTTCAGATCACCACGTAAAATTGATGTCTAATTTCTTTGCGCAAACAGAAGCGCTCGCATTTGGTAAATCAAAACAGACCGTGATCGATGAACTTGCTGATTCAGGAATGACTACGGAAGCTATACAGACATTAACTGAGTTCAAAACATTCACGGGAAATAATCCAACCAACTCGATATTGTTTAAACAACTGACACCAAAAACGTTGGGTTCATTACTGGCTATGTATGAGCATAAGATCTTCACTCAAGGGATTATCTGGAATATTTTTAGTTTCGATCAGTGGGGCGTAGAGTTAGGTAAGCAACTTGCGAACAAGATCCTACCCGAACTAAATGATAATGCTGATGTTGCTAGCCATGATAGCTCTACTAATGGGTTAATTAATACGTTCAAACAATGGCGTTAAAAAAAAACCTCCGTCATTAAGCAACAGCGACAATAAGTACCTAATATATTAGGTACTTATTAATTGGGTCCCAAAAGATCATAACAATTAGAGTTCAGCCACAATCCTCAACACTATCGCTTGGCTATATATCTGTATCACACTTTTTAACATGTCATCGTAATTGGTTATCCCTTTCTAACTTGTTAAGTTAATTTTACCTTAATCAAACCACAGCACAGGGAATCATCATGACTACAATTTTAAATCGCTTAGAAACCGCTGTGACAGCAGCAAAACAAACCTCACATACCGTTATTTCAGTCGGTTTAGGCATTTATGCATCAACGTTAGATAAGTATCAGGCAACAGTAGAGCAGGCTAATAGCAAATATCAAGCTTTAGTCGAAAAAGGTGAGTTTGTTGAACCAAAAATAAAACAGCAATGGTCTGAACTTACCTCGCAAAAAATGCCGCTTGCAGCAATCCAAAACCAGGCACACTCAATACGCACGAAGGTATTTGGTGCGAAGGCGCAACAGTTAGAAGATCTTGAACAGAAATTAGATAAT
>JBLHPA010000069.1:0-14325 GCA_047628235.1 Moritella sp. | reverse complement strand
TCGATATTCCCTCCGAAAGGGGCAAGGTTAATATACAGGGTTAAGATCTGCTGTTTATCCAGATGGTATTCAAGTTGTAATGCCCTTAACATCTGCTTGGCTTTGCCCAATATGGTGCGTTGATGGGGGTTAAGTAATCTTGCCACCTGCATGGTGATTGTCGAACCACCAGAAATGACCTGACCTTGCCTGAACCATTGCCAAGCCGCACGGACTAAGGAAAAAGGGTTGATACCCGGATGATAATAAAACCATTTATCTTCATAAGCTAATAAGCTTTGCAGATAAAATGGCGAGACCTGGTCCAGACTGATCTGCTCGCGTAATATGCCGTCGCTATTGCTAAATCGACGCAATACCTGGCCGTCTTGGGCGGTAACAACCAGACTGGGGGAGGATAATGGATCGGGTAGGGGATTTAGTTTATCAAATAGCAGCAGTCCTGCTATTAGCAGAACTGCCGTAATCAAACTTTTTTTTAGCAACGGGATCGGCTCATTTTATTACTTGAATGTGACTGCGTTTTTGGCGTTGCAAAATTTGTCGCGATACTTGGTACATGTCTTCAACATACACAGGCGGAATGCTGTAATGGCCAATGACTTCAGCACGGATCTGGTAGCTCAGTAAATAGGGCTCAGCGCGGTTATAGTCAGGTTGCTGTAATAATGGGAAGCTGGCGACATAACGATCGCGGCGATATTCTTTGTAACCGTCGACTCGTTTGAATTTATCCACGCTTCTGCCATTGATGGCCAAGTTATCTATGGGGAATTCGCCTTCCAATTCTGGATTGATGATCGAAAAACCCGCCGGTAGCATATCCACTAGCATGGCATTATGCACATTCTCATTGACCATCAAACTTAAAGTAACAATAAGGCGTTGGCCGACCGCTACCGGTTCACCATTATAAGCACGCCCATCAGGATAAAAATATTGCCGCTCAGCTTGCTTAGTTGCGATCGTATTACGCCATGTTTCTGTTAGCGGATAACCAAAAGCTTGACGTTGCAGCAGCACGGGTTCATTGCCCTGGTTAGTGACCTTGTAAGGCAAATCGATAACTTGCTGATAGACGCCAGGCACTGTGTTCGACGTTGTCCCACTTGCATTAATTAACAGTGATATCGGTTTTTGATTTAGTTTACGCGCTTCAATACCCGCACCTAATAAGCTCATATTTTCCTGGGTACTAAACCACGACTCGGTATTGGTGTCGTGCATCAGAGATGTTGATAATTGAGCGATCCTTTGCTGATAGTCGTCAGCATTTTTCAATGCTGGATTAGCTTGTAAGCCCGCTAATATCACGACTTGCTGGGACTTATCACGAATGTCAGAACCGTAATCGGCATAAAAGTGTTGCGCTCTGCGCACATCTTTAGCCATTATTTTTTTATACTGATTTTGATCGCCGAGTTGCAAAAATGCCGCTGCCAACTGTGTTTTCGCCAAATTGGATGGTAGTGGTTTGTCTGCTAATGCGGAGATATCACTCCAGTTTACCTGTTTATTTTTCACCAGCACATAAGCGGCATACGTTTGCACGGCAGGCTGTTTGTACCAGTCACTGCCTGTGAGGTATTTTTTTATTCGCTGGGTGGCGCTGGTCAGCATTTTCTCCGGTACCAGGTTCGGATGTTTCTGATTTAGCTGGTACAAGAAATCAGTGACGTAGACTGTTAACCAGTATTTTTCACCGCCATACTCTTTACTCCACATGTTAAAGCCACCATTGTATCGCTGCATCTGACTCAGGCGCTGGATCGCATTAGCCAGTACATCGTTTTCGGTCCGTTTTTTACTTTTCAGCAGCGCTTGTTTTTGTTTATCTAATGCGGGTTCGTCAAGTAACCAGACCAATGCCTTGCTGGTGGTCTGCTCCACGCAGCCATACGGATAAGCCAATAAGCCCTTGCTGTGTTGCTGCACATTAAACTGTGGTCCGTGGGAAATCTGTACCACGGCTGGCTGTGAAACATAAGGGGATAAGCCCTGCCACATAGCGCTATCCGCTTGCCAGCTTTCACCAGGTTGCAGCGTCAGCAATTCACTCTTCATCATAACCGGAACCGCCTGGCGTACTGGCATGCGCCAACTGCGTTTAACCTGATATTGTTGGCCATTGACTGTAAGTTCAAAGGTGACCAGATCTGCTTCACCGTTGGTGGTGAAGGGGACAAACCAGGTTTTACGCGCGTTATTCTCAAGGGTTACCGTTGTGTTAAATTCACTGGTGTTCAAGTCATCTGCATTCAATTCACCTGTAAAGGCGATGCCTGCGCTGGCTGACAGTTGCACATCAAATTGACCTGTGTCACCGGACAGATTGAACAATTCAACGGTTACCTGGGATTCATCGCCTGGGGTAACAAAATCGGGGGTTGCCAATTCGGCCACTAGCGGCGCTTTTACGGTAAGATCGTTAACGTTATCACCGATCATGTCATCATTAAAGGCGGTGGCAATAACCTGTACTTCGCCATTGTAATCCGGCACGGTAATGTTAAAACTGGCGAAACCGTCGGCATTTACTTTTACCGGCTGAGACATATAAATAAAGGTTTTATTCTCTTTCTGTTGTTTAGCTTTGTTGTTGATCTTGTCAACGCCACCACCGCCCACATGCCGGGATGCAAACGGGAATTGGGTTTGACTATACAGACGGGAATAGAGATCGAGAATGTCTGTTTGATAGGCACGCTGACCAAACAGATAGTCGAAACCATCGGCGGGTATGAAACGCGCTAAATTAATGATGCCCTTGTCTACCAATGAGAGCGTGACCCAGGTATTAGCATCGGCATTTTCAACCTGTACCTGCAGGTCTTGCTGACTGTTCGGTTCTATCGAATTAGGCAATAAAGTGGTGGTGGTTAATCGCCGTGCATCACGATCTAACGGTAAAAATAATACCCCTAGTGCGCGTTTGCTGTGCTGACGTTTATCCAGCCCAGTTAACTGTGCGCTGATGTAGAGATCATGGCGTCGGTAATCTTGCTTAATAGGAATATCAATACTTTGCTTGCCAGCTGTCACCTCAACACTGGTATACCACTGGGTGGCGTTCGCTTCGACCGCAATCAGTAAACTGCCTGCAAAGGGTGCGTTAACGGTGAGCTTTGCTGTATCACCATTTTGGTAAGCGGTTTTGTCCAGCGCCAAATTCAGCTGCTCTGGTTTTACCGGTGTTTGGCTGTAGTCACTGCCCCAGCCAGCGTAAAAATTATGACTCGTTACCATGCCGCTACGCGGGTCTTTGAGTTCAATGCGATAGTCGCCCCACTTAGCGTTAAATTTAAAATGCTGAGGGGTATCTGTTACTGTGATAGATCGAGATTGCACTGGTTCCCAGTCATTATTGTGCTGCAACTCCCAGCCGTAACTTTCACAGTAGGTCCAGTAATAACCGCCACTGTTACGGTAAATATTAAGTTGTAATATTGAGCGGGTGAAACGGTCTTGCGCCACATCGTATAAGGCCAACTCAAACTCGGCATCCTTGTTCCAGCCAACCTGCTCAAATAGCGGTTTGATTGCGGGTATTGTTGGACTTGGCCATTGGGTATAAGAGACTGCGCGGCTGACTGTCGCCCCGCCTTTTTCCTGCAAACCGAAGGTATATACAGACTGCACCGGTGCGGTAATTTTTTCTGATAAAGGCTGCGCATTAAAATCTGCAATACCTTCATCCGATAGCGTCAGATTATCGAACTGCTGATAACTGTTCTCCAGATAGGCACTTTGATTACCGAAACGGTAACCCTTTATTTTGCCAGGGAAGTCATTTCTATAAAAACTGTTACGCTGCACTGTGACGGTATTTTTACTTGCTGGCGATCCAAACAGATAACGTCCCTGAATATTGATATTTACTGCCTGGTCTTGAATGGTAAATTGTTGGTCTGCGGTTAAGGTTAACGCCATTCTTTCTGGCTTAAACTCTTGAACCTGAAAATTAAAGCTGGCGATGACGGTTTTAGCTTGCGGGTTAGATTTAACATTAACATGCCAGCGGCCGAGTTTTGCGGCTTTACTGATCACCGCATTGGTTTGGTAATAACCGCTATGACGGGTATTCACTGACCAGGATTTGATCACGTCACCGACAGGTGTTATCAACTCAACAAACAGGGGTTGTGGCTGTACTTTACGGCCATCACTGTCGCGTAATAAAATATTGATTGGCAGGCTTTCACCGGGAGCGATAAGGTCGCGGTTACTGTAAATAAAGGCTTCCAGTGCTTGGTAGTTTCGACCCGAAACAGCGAAGTCGGACAGGTCCAATGGCACTTCTTTTAAGGGCAGTATAGCCATATCGTCATTCGTTTCGACAATAACAACATCGTCTCTGACGACCTGATAATCAATCGTGGCTACCCCGTTCTCATCTAAAAATCCACTGGTTTTTTCACCGTCTTTACCCCAGATAGTATATTTGGCATTGCGCTGTGGTTTCCCTGTATCGAGTTGAGTTGCCGACCGGTTTCAGTACCACGACATACCAGCCTGGCGTCAACGCTTTGGGTAACGGAATACTGGAATTGACGGATATGTTAGGGCTATTTTTCTTGATGGTAAAACGCTGTTGCTCAACGGGGGCAAAATAACTGGTGAGACGATCCAATTTCCAGGCGCTGTTGTTTAAGCTGTAATAAGCCAGGCTGATAAATTTGCCGAGTTCCGTGACTTTAAAGTATTCCAGGTCAACTTGGTTCAGATTGACTGTTTCGATAGGTAACGCATTATTGATCTTGTAGGCGGCTACCGGGCCTTTGCCGATGAAGGAGGCTGAAGGCGACTTTTTATGTAAGGTTAGCTTATAGTCCTCTTTGTCATTGTACTTGCCATTATCGAGTACGCTTGATTGGAAATGCAGGATATAAGTCTTGCCAACTTCCAGTTTGGTTAGATAGGCGATACGGCGATCAGCGGTGAGTTTATAGTAGTAAGGTACATGATTGTTATCTGCATCTTTGAGTAAAACCAGCCGGTCGACTTTATATTTATGCTTGAGCGGTGCTTTAAACATGACCGCAATGGCCATTTCGGATTGATACTCAGCCACGCCGACATAGTCAATTTCCACATCTGCTCGAGCTTGCACCTGGGTTGTGAAACCCGCTATGAATAAAAATAGGAAAAAGAGGCTGCTTCGCCAAAGACCGGGCTGTTTAGTATCCATCGAAATAGGCTTCCAAATATGTGTTACCGATAATATGCAGACCAATATAGCAGATATAAAGTTCACAATATTATTATAAAATAATGAATTAACTGAAAATTAATGGTTTTATGACAGCATTTTTTTAAAACGATTAAATGTTTAGGCGGGTATAATATTTATGGCTTAGTGTTAAGGTGAAAATCAAAATAGTGCCAGCTAAGCTGGCACTATTTTGATTGTATTTCTTGGTATTGTTATCTATTAATACTTATATTTTTGCTTTTATTTTGCATCAGCAATGGCTGTTGGTGCTGCTTTAGCGTTTATGTATGAGTGCACGACAATACCTTGCTCGTTAATGCCTAATCCGGTATTTAGGCGCACGTCATAATCTTTGAATGCGGCCACTTCATCCGGTAATACCTGGCCACTCATTTCAGCCATGCTCACGATAGGGGTGAATGCCTTGCTGTAGTCAAGCGAAAGGTTATAAATACCGTTATTAACCAACGGCACTTTACTTAGGTTTTGGGCTGTTTTTTCTGCTTTATCGCCAGTGAATATGATCATGTGATCATCTGTTATCAGCAGTTTGGCGTTAACGCCTGGTACTAGCGGTAACGGCATCAGTGATGAAAGCGCTACCACTGTGTTATTTTCTGGCAATTTGATCTGTGCTAGCTCAGGTTTGAAGGTGGCGAGCATATTAAACAGCGCGCGGGGGTCATCAGCAGACAGGCTGACCAGCGCATCCAGGTCTTTTAGCGCTGGCTCGGTCTTGGTTTCATCGAGGCTGTAGTCAAGCACCGAAAAGCCGAGTCCTTTAACGCCATTGGCCATGCTTGCTATCATGCCTAACATAGCTGGGTTTTGTTGGCTGATTGACTGCTGCATTTGTTGTAGCGGCTCACATTGGTAACTCGGTTGCTGCAGATCATTCCAAATGGCATTTATCGCAGGTGAAACTTGCGCTACATCTAAACCAATACCCATAGCAAATACGGTGTTATCGATGTCTTTAACATAAGACGGGATAAAACCGGTGAGCTGTTTCAATGCCGAC
Source organism: Moritella sp. (assembly GCA_047628235.1). Classification (GTDB taxonomy): domain Bacteria; phylum Pseudomonadota; class Gammaproteobacteria; order Enterobacterales; family Moritellaceae; genus Moritella. Next base: position 8,092 of record JBLHPA010000069.1, on the reverse strand, counting down.
AAAATGGCATTGTTGTGACTTTCCACAACCATCGACATATCGAATGTGCTTTCACTGTCGGTAATGGACAGTGAGTTCATACCAAATACTGTCCGTGGCCAGTTTGCCGCAATTGCAGGTAATTCAGTCTGACACGCAGGTGTCTGGAGTACTTGCAGTGATTTGTCATTTTGCTTGGCGAGCAGTTTGGCAATCTGTTTACCCAACAGACTTTCGTTCGGAGCGGTGAGCGCGTTAACAATGGCCTGATGATTAATGTAACCAATAGAATTGTCACTAAAGCTATGGGTTTTAATTATATCTTCGATCATGTTAGTCGACGCGAGCGACTCTTCTACCGGCGATAAACCGAATGCAGTTTCTAACAACGCGGTTTCATTTAAAGAGGTATTGAAGGTGACGGTCAAAAAGTTATTTTGCTGGGCAAACACTAATTCAACTGTTTCTTCATCATCCGGTTCTGACAGGGTATAAGCACGGTACGTTAATTCTTTAAGTTGGCGTTGCTCATGGCTAAGGCCACTGTCTAACTCGGCTTTATCGAGCAATGCCCAAATCGCTTCAGGTTTAGCGACTTCAAGTTTGAGTACCGGAACCATACCCAGCGTATAAACATACCCACGCATCTGTTCTGCAACACCCATAGTGGCAATAAACTTATCTGCGCTTTCCATACTGTCCATATAACTTTTGGTCAGACTGATGAAAAATTTCATTCGTTTATCTTCGGGATCATACTCACTAGCGCTATAAAATTCCTCAATCATTTCATCTGAGGTATTCTTGTAAGTATCAGCAACAGAGTTAAGGTAAGACCTTATTGGGAACGGTTCTAGCTGACCTGAAAATAGGACCGTGTTTGCTGGAACATACGCTAATACATCGTATGAATTTGTAAAACCGTTATTAGGTTGCTGGCTGACCCAATAACCACCGGCTGCAACTGCTGTAACCACTGAGGCTGCAATAATGATCCTTTTCATGTCATGTTTCCCACTATTGATGAGTTGAATTTATCAATTTATTATTGTAATCAATTATATTGAATATTAGCAACTAAAGGCAGTATTAATAAAGTACTATCTTTTGATATGCTTAACAACGCTACTGCTATGATTATTATAGTAAGATCCTGACCGGATTCAGCTTGCAGCTTGCTTTTCTTTGTTGGAGTGGGCACTGGATACTTTTGATCGTACTTTAGATCGTACTTTGGATAAAAAGACCCCAAAAATGATCATTGTTACCCCAAGCTATGATGCAAATATGGATACTAAGACGCCACTTTGATAATCAATTAATACACCGGCAATCATCTGGCCACTTATGACTAATAATGCGCTGCTGGTGGCACCAATTCGTGCCAGTACAAAACTATTGATGGCTACATACAGAGCGCCAATAAAACCACCTAAATAGACAGGTAATGGCGCTTTTTCAATGATGTCAACGTCTATATCATTGAATATTAAAGTTATTACCAATATAAGGCTAAGCAATAAAAAACCGACTAGATGATTACAGAATGACGCTTTGAATGGTCCTACCTTCATACTAAGGCGGCCGTTTAAAGCACGACTAGTACCGATAATGACACCATTAAATACAGCCAGAAAAATATACCAAAACATAACTTACACCCCTACAAAGATCAGAATAAAACTACCTGCAAGCACAGGTATGACGACGAGAATATCTGCAAAAGCAAAGCGCTTTTTAGCTAAACCAAATAGTCCGAAATGATCTGACACTAAGCCAAATAAGATCTGTCCTACTAGGCCGAGCGCCAGTGTGCCGGATAACCCTAAGCTGCTGTTAACAGTGATCGCGGCGAGTATCACTGTTAATGCACCAGGAAGGCCTCCGAAGTAAGACCACACCGGCGCTTTGACTTGTTTGGTTTCGGTAGTGACAGGCTTGTTACCAAATATGTTGGCATAAAGGACTACAAGTATCAGTGCAACCAAAGCGCCAATGCCGTGAGCCATCCAAGACGCAAATAGCGGGGAGCTAAACGTTGCCAGTGAGCTGTTTAAATTAATCATTACTGCCAGTAATGCACCTCCGGTGAGGGCGAGTAATAAATCGAATGTGCGAATTTTCATAGTTAAACCTTTAGCCTTAAACCTTAAAGTAATTGATTGAAATTGTGTAGATAGCGGCACTTTACATTGTTTTTTTTTGACTGATAATCCCAGATGAAGGAAACTCATTGTTGAGTTAAAGTTGACAGTTAGACTGTTGATTACGAAGTGTGGGTTATGGACAATAAAAATGTGAGGCTGTGAAACGGAATGAAAATATTTTCTGCAATTCCTGTATTTGTTGCTGTGGTTGAATGTGGCAGTTTTTCGCAGGCCGGTGTAAAACTGGGGACATCGAAATCTGCGGTGAGCAAGCGTATCAACCAACTAGAGAGTCAACTTCGCGTGCGTCTGCTGCATCGCATTACTGGCTGGCTTGGGAATATGTCAGATGCCGACCTTTATTGTCGGATCTGCTTTGGCATTGGGTAAATTGGTGCCGTTATTAAGCGACTATGCGTTACCTCAACATTCCATTTATGCGGTATTCTCACAGCGAAAGCATCTGCCTGCGAAGGTGTGCGTTTTTCTCGATTTCATCACTGCTCATTTCGGGGGAGAAGAGCCGTACTGGGATGTGGTGTGAGATCCAGAGTATCCTTCAGTAACCGCCTAGGCACAGACATCTTGATAAAGCTGATCGGCTAGTTGCTGTAAAACGGCTGCTTCTGGGTGAGTGTGAGCAAACGTTCTTAAGCCGAAAATGCCCATCGCCAAATAACGCGCTAAATGGGCACAATCCCGATCCGTTATCAATTCACCCGCAGCTTTAGCCTGTTCCAGTTGAGCCGCTAAGGCATGCTGCCAACCAGTTAGACTTTCTGAGATAACTTGTTGAACCTTTTCGTCTTGTTCCGCAATTTCATTCAGCGCCTTAGTAAGTAAGCAAGATTGCTTTGCATCACAACTTAGGCACTCTTTTACCACCATATTAAGGTACGCCTTTAATTTCTGCAGTACCGGTTCAGAGCCAGAAAAAAAGTCTTCAAATTCAGTATTTCTATCTTGTTTATATTGCTCTAGAGCAGCCAGTAACAGGCCGCGCTTATTGGTGAAGGCACAATAAATAGAACCGGGATGTAAGCCAGTTGCCCGGGTTAAATCCTGCATACTGGTTTTGCCATAACCTTTAAGCATAAAGGCACTCATGGCAGATCTCAGTACTTTTTCTTTATCAAACTCGGCATTTCGCATTGGCAACTCTATTATCTATAACGATATTTGCATTAAGTATACGCTATTTTGAATGTTCGTTCAAAATAGCTTGATCATTAGTTTGAATACGACTATCTTGAACGAACATTCAAAATAAAGAGAAGCCGTCATGACCGATAATCTATTTCAACCTTACGTCTTAAATAACACCCTTGTGCTGAATAATCGTATCTTGATGGCCCCACTTACCCGTTGTATGGCTGACGATGGACTGGTGCCAACCCTGGCCATGGCTGACTATTACGCTCGTCGTGCTGAAGCTGGATTAATTATTTCTGAAGCGGCCATTATCCGCGCCGATGGCCAGGGCTATCCGAATACCCCTGGTTTATTTACCCCGGCACAAATTGATGGCTGGCACATCGTGACAGATGCGGTACATGCTAATGGCGGAAAGATATTTGCTCAGTTATGGCATACCGGGCGCGTTGCCCACCCCCATTTTTTTGCTGCTGGGGATGCGAAAGCTGAAGTAATGGCACCTTCTGCGATTGCGGTTGAAGGCAGTGTGCCGAGAATGCGTGAACTTACTTATGTGGTCCCGAAAGCGATCACGCATGAAGACATCGATACTTTAGCCGCTGATTACGCACAGGCCGCGGCCAATGCGATTGATGCTGGATTTGACGGTGTTGAGATCCACGGTGCTAACGGTTACCTCATCGATCAATTCTTACATCATGCAAGCAACCACCGTACCGACGAATATGGTGGTAGTGCAGTAAACATGGCCCGTTTTGCATTAGAAGTTGTTGATGCCGTTGTTGCACGGATTGGTAATGACAGAACGGCATTGAGAGTTTCACCGGGCGCCTATTTTAATATGGCGGGTGATAGTCGTGATCGCGCGGTGTTCGATTATCTATTACCAGAGTTGGAGCTGCGTGATCTTGCATTCCTGCATATCGGCATTTTTGATGACAGCATGGAATTTGATTATTTAGGCGGTCGGGTATCTAGCTATGTACGCGCCAATTACAGTAAAACACTGGTTGGTGTGGGTAGCTATACACCTGATATGGCAAGTATGGCGATTGCCGATGATAAGTTTGATTTGATTGCGATTGGTAGGCCTTTTATTGCCAACCCTGATTACGTTACTAAGGTGCGCGAAAATGTGGAACTCGTTGCCTATTCCGATGAAATGCTGACAAGTTTAGTGTAGCTCTGAAAATTATGAAGCTAGAACATCAATACTAGGAGACCAATAGCAATAAAAGGTAGGTTACGGTCGATTCGCCTTAGCCTACCAATTTACAATCAACGACCCCGCTGTCAGGTGTATGGGGTTATGCGTGTGCTAACAAGCGGAAATTCCAGTTTTCAACCTCATTGGTCGCTAAACGTAGTTCGACCTTTTGTGTCCAACTTAATGACAAGGCTTTTAGCTCAGTTAGGGCTAATAAACCAGCCTGGTTTAATGGTTCACCAAAAAATATATCGCAGACTTGCTGTACGGTCATTGCATTTTCTGGGCGAGAGATAAGTGTTAATTTATCATCGGCGCTAACGAGTCCTGGTTGGATCACCCGATATAACCAGCCACAACGGCTGATGTCTTGCATGCGTACTGAAAAAGCTTCGGTATTCCAACGCTGGTTTAATTTGTAGCAGGGTGAACGAGGTTGGCTAACTTCAATAATCGCGTCTCCCCATTGATATTGATCTCCAATACAGACATTCTCTTCAGTCATGCCGAGTGTGCTGATGTTTTCACCCATACCTGGCGCTTGCCAGTTCTGGGACTGGCCGTATTCTTGTTGCCAATAGGCATAATGCTCCGCAGGATACTGGTGCAGTGCCCGTTCAATACCACCATGATGTTTCAGCTCGGCGCACATGTCACCGGCAAGACCGAGTTCAGATAAATATACCGGCTCACGTACAGCTTGCTTATCTATCGCTGTATCAAAACCATAATTGTGTTTCACTCTACCAACAAATACATTAAGCGAATTTGCAATCATTATGTCAGCCATGTCGGCATTTCCTCAAGGTAATATTTTTACTTAAAAATAAATCTATTATACTATCTCAGTTAGCATGTGATAGTGAAACAAAGCATAAACATCGTAATCATTCGGAATAAAATATAAAGGTTGTTCTACTCACTAAGTTCTCATAAGATTAACGGGTTAACGTTCTTGCATACAAGTTGAGTTCATGGATACTACTCTTTTGCTCTTTATAGCTACGGCCTTTACCTTTGGCATGGTGATAAATCTTACCGGGTTACCGCCCATGGTTGGATTTTTATTGGCGGGATTTGCCCTTAATGCTTTCGGTTTCGAGTCCAATGAGGGGCTACTTACTTTTGCTGATTTAGGTGTTACTTTACTGCTCTTTTCTATCGGCTTAAAATTAGATATTCGCACCTTATTTAAAGCGGAAGTGTGGGGTGGTGCCAGTATTCATATTTTCGCTAGCATTGCTTTTTATGCCGCGTGTTTATTTATCTTAAAGCAAGTCGGTTTAACTTTTCTCGATGATCTGAATTCATTTTCTCTAACGCTTGTCGCTTTTGCGTTGAGTTTTTCGAGCACGGTTTTTGCTGTTAAAATTTTGGAAGAAAAGAGCGAAACTAACTCTCTTTATGGCCGTATTGCGATTGGTATTCTGATCATGCAAGATATTTTCGCTGTGCTATTCCTCACCATCTCTGTGGGTAAAATTCCTTCAGTGTGGGCATTTTCACTCTTGGCATTACCGCTCATTCGTCCCTTGTTGTATAAATTATTAGACAGGGCTGGTCATGGCGAACTATTGGTTCTATATGGCATTTTTCTGGCCCTGGTTGTCGGTGCTGGTTTATTCGAATTAGTCGGGCTGAAGGCCGATTTAGGTGCGTTAATCGCAGGGATGTTATTGGCCGGCCACTCGAGTGCAAAAGACATGGCTAAATCCCTGTTTAACATGAAAGAGATGTTTTTAGTTTGTTTCTTTTTAAGCATTGGTTTGGGTGGGCTTCCGACACTTAACCATCTTATGGTCGCAGTTATTTTATCTGTTCTGCTATTTGGTAAAATTACGTTATATTTTCTTACCCTGACGCAGTTTAAATTGCGTGCTCGTACTTCACTGTTTACTGCGTTCTCATTAGCCAACTACAGTGAATTTGGCTTGATTGTCGCGGCCCTGGCTACCTACAAAGGTTGGTTATCACAAGACTGGTTGATTATCACTGCACTTGCCGTTTCGTTAAGCTTTATTATTGCGGCCTTGCTGAATAAATATGCCGATGATATTTACACCCGTTTTACGGGTTTATTAAAGCGTTTTCAATCAAGCCATTTGCACTTAGATGACAGGCCTGTGCAAGTTGGCGATGCGCAAGTATTGGTGATGGGGATGGGTCGTATTGGAGCAGGTGCTTACGATGAACTGAACGCTATTTATGGTAATAAGGTGTTAGGGCTTGATTATGATCATCAAAAAACGCGGGAGCATGGTGAACTTGGCCGTCGCGTTATTACAGCCGATGCCCTTGATACTGACTTTTGGAATAAGCTAAAGCTGACCGATAATATCAAACTGATCTTGTTAGCCATGCCCGATCATCACGGTAATCATTATGCAGCGGAGCAGCTACATAAAATGGAACGCTGTAGTTTCAAGGTCGCGGCACTGGCGCATTTTAAAAGTGATGAAGAAGAGTTAAAAGCCTTAGGTGTTAATCCTGTTTATAATATGTATCAAGAAGCGGGTTCAGGTTTTGCTCACCATGTTTGGACTGAATTACAAATACCTTTGGTAGATAAATAGCGAATGGGGAATCTGTTTTGATACATTGGCCTGCACTGATCGTATACGATGGCGAAGACGAGTTAACTTATGTGAAAAACAGGTCTTTTTGGGATGATGCACCTGATCTTCATCTGTTTAGCTATGAACTTGATGACATTTTAATTGATACAAAAGGATTGGTTTATACCTTAAATACAATAGTAAACAATATTGTCATTCCCCAAGTGACTGACAAAATAATCCCTTTAGATGATCTTATTGAGTTGGTGCGAAAACATGCGTCGATTGAGAATTATTGTTGCTCAGCAAAAATCACTGCCCAAAGCTATCTACAAGCTATTGAAATTGTAGCCAGTATTAATGAAATATAGCCTTTATTATAACTCTTTAAGGTGTAGCAGTTACACGCCAAGGTGCAATAGCTACACGCCAGGCTGAGACAAGTCTAGAGTATCAATAAGTAGTTAATAATGACTGCTGCACTTAAGCGTCATGATTAAATTTTTTGGCTATCTGGTGAAAATACCCCTCCATTGCCTTAACTGAAGCAACTGTGGTGTTTTCAATCTTATTCCGTGAGACGCTAAAATTATGGACTATTTTATTTCCTGTCGTTTCCATAAAGTCACCAGCATCCATTTTGGCTAGGTGACTTTTCAGTGCGGTGTGTTCAAGTCCGGCTTTTGCCTGATGGGTTACCTGATGAGTTGCTTTGTGGGTTAATTGCTCAAATTTATCAAAGGACTTGCTGATGTTTTGCCATTTTTCATGAGCTTCCATAGCCGCCAGATGAGCTTGCAGGGCTGCATCGTCCTTTTTACTGGCAAGGTGACCTGAGGCTTCCCCTAGTTTTTCATTTATTTCTGAGAGCCGAACCTTGGCGTGTTGCCACAACTGCCTCGTATCTGCAGACAATTTTTCTGACTTGTTATCGACTGTGCTGGTTATTTCCCGAATTTTTTCACGGGATTTATCAATGTTTTTTTGTAGCTGCTCTTTCATGGTTAACTCCTTTATTTTTCAATACATTTCCTATGTCGAGTCTCTAG
>JBLHPA010000068.1:0-14603 GCA_047628235.1 Moritella sp. | reverse complement strand
CGTTTTCAAAGGGCCTAACAAAACCGACTTATTTTGTAAGAGGAGATGCAGAAGACGATAATCCATATGCTGTATCGGCAGTAGTTGAAGCAGCTAAGGAACTTGGCATAGAGTGTACTTTTTATGAAGGAGCAGCTAAAAGAATAAAAGGTGCTCTTAAGGATAATACTGAAAAAGTTGCTGAAAAAATAATTGAATTAGGAAATGCACTTAAAAGGAGTGAATTTTCTAAAGATAAAGTTCAAATTATATCAGATTTAGCTATTCTTATTAGCCAAGATTGTGGCGGAATCAGTTTCATGTCTAACACTTTACATGAAGAAATAGGTGGCGCAGGCGTTATAAAAAGAACAGGTGCAATTATTAACCTGGTAGTAACAGAAAAATACGCACAGGAAAATCCAATCCCTTTTTTAACAGATAAAGATTTACAAGACTACTTAAACTTAGTTGTTAGAGGAATTGAAACGTTAGATGAAAAAGCAGATTTAGCAACAAATCATATAGTTCGATTCCAAAAAAAGAAGTAAAAAAATAGGTTGTGAACTTACGAGAACTTAGCTCAACTCTTTTTTAAATATGGCATAATTGTTTCCAGTCAAAATAAAACTTGAGGAAGCAAGATGCAAAACCCCGATAAGATGATGGCATCAGCCATTATAGCCTTTGAACAATGGCGGCAAACCCGTGTAAATATGCAGTAAACGCCCAATTAACCCCACGTACCAATAATTTTCAAATGTAGCATGATGAGTTCCTAACTAAATTAAGGAGCAGGATCATGTCACGAGACACAAAAGAGCAATACTGGAAAACATATTTCAGCAACATGCCGAAAGTGGATTAACCAAAGCTGAGTTTTGTAAAACCAATAACATAACCATATCCACATTTTATGCTTGGGCTGCAGGCGCGCGCTTTTCGCATCGCTTGACAACTCTTATGCACGTTTTTCGTAAAACTCTAAATGGCAGATAAGTTGATCCACAAAATAGTGTTCATAATCACTTGTTGTACGATTAAAATGGTATGTTAATTCGCCAATTACTTGTGTCATCTCGAAGGAGATAAAGCGAATCCATTTTTTTCTTTTATTTTCGAGGTCTGTTTTTGTGACGTCATCTGTCAACACAAATTTAGCATGTTTCAAAACGGCATCTTTTTCGTCTTGGGTCAAATCAACCCGTATATATTCGCTAGCCATCGGTTATTTTTCCGTTTAAGCAACTTGTTGAACGAAGCCGCTGCGCGGCAGAGTAAATAAGCCTGCGTTCATACTAACCAATAACACCGCCATTATGGTGGTGTCTTATTGGGGGTGGCTCATGAACTATTCACAGCAGCAACGCTTTAATTATATTTATTAACAACATCTTATCAATCTAAGGCCGCAAGGTAAACGGCCCACCACCATTGATGGTTATTCTCGTGTGGTGCGGCGCATTTCTGCTTACTTTGATCGAAGCCCTGACTGTTTAACGTCTTTGCACTTGCTAAAGTCTGGCGGGCAAGAATGCTTGATGCCATTGTACAACATGAGGATTTATCTCTGCCTAATACAGAAAGGTTACCAGCCAAATAGATAGTTGATTGTCGTAACGTCGGTTATGGTTTTTTACACGGTAATGCCAAAACTCTGCGATTGCGTATCAAGCTAATACTGATGCATCTCTACAGCTGGGCAGCACCGTTACAATTTATTACCCATCGGCACCAAAGCCAAACGCTTATGCCCTTGCTGCAAGCATGAAATGAAGTGCGTCGGGATAACCCGAACGACCTAGCCGAAAGGCGTAACATAATAGAAATAATGGCGTTAACGTTACAGGTTGGAGATATTGAATTTATGGTAAAACTGGCTAGTTCATTGATAAATAACGACCCTGTTATTTATCACAATTTCGCTCGTCTTGGATTTAGCCCCAAGGCGAAGTACCCCACAAGATCAAATGCGTTATTTACTCTATAAAGAAAGGCCTGGGCTTATTCAACAACCGAATAAAGTGTCGGCTGCGCGACACCTATTCTTGTATGTTATGTGCCATTGAGCTATTATGTACAAATAAACGTACATGAACACATTGGAGTTCAACATGGATGCAATAAGCTACACGGCAGCTAGAGCAAATTTAGCAAACACAATGGCGCACGTTTGTAATGATCATGCTCCAATTATTATAACTCGTAAAAGTGAAGCTCCCGTTGTGATGATGTCTTTAGAAGACTATAACGCAATGGAAGAAACTACATATTTACTAAGATCTCCAGCTAATGCTAGAAACCTACTTGATTCAATTGCCGAACTTGAAACTGGCAATGGAACGGAAAGAAAACTTCTAGAATGAAGCTTACCTTTTCAACTAAAGCTTGGGAACAATATCTATATTGGCAAACCACTGACAAAAAAACACTGAAGCGTATAAATTTGCTAATTAAAGATATCCAACGAAGCCCAAATGAAGGTATTGGGAAACCTGAACCTTTAAAACATGGATTGTCTGGATATTGGTCTCGCCGTATTAATGATGAGCATCGAATTATTTACAAGCATCAAGATGACACGATCCTAATTGCTCAGCTACGCTATCATTACGGCATATAACATTTTAATCGTGCGCCTGCGTATACATACAATACTTGACTTACAAGAAGTAACGCTATTGTAACAAATTGATTTAATTATTTTTAAAAGATAACTCATGTACATAACGTGCAACATTGAAAGAAATAGCGGCAAAACGCGCACATAATGCCTTTTTAGCCAGATACGACTGTATAGAATAGAAGGTAAAAGGTTAAGCGCATATGATTAAAAATAATGAATAAAACCACAAATTAAAGTCAATAGTCTAAGTCGATGTATGGCCCCAAAGCGATGTACAAACCTACAAATTTGTAGTCTTTGGGGGGGAGGTTTAACTTATTATGACTTGTCTATTATTTATTTTATTTAAGGTAATGGACTATTTGATTTGAACTTCCGCGCCATTTTAACGAAGGATCGGCTAGTTCTTTTTTAAATTTACCATCAATGAAAACATTCACGTAGGAAATAACGTCTTGCTGTTCAGGGCTGAGTTCTGCTATTTTATAACCAGACCATAACCAAATATCTTTACCATCACATTCTGTTTTAACTCGCTTAACTAACTTCAGAATGGCGGATAAATTAGCAGGGTGAAGTGGATCGCCCCCTGACAGTGATAAGCCTTTTTTTCGGATCCGCTTATCGTTAAGATTGTTAATAATTGAGTCTTCCAGATCCTGACTGAAAAAGTGGCCCGAATCTGTGCGCCACGTTGCCTGATTGTAGCAGCCACGACAAGCATGCTCGCAGCCACTGACAAATAAGGTGCAGCGAGTGCCGACACCATTAATCACATCAATAGGATGATAAGCGCTGTAATGCATTATAAATGCTTTACTCGTCGTTTAACTTCTTCCTGTTTACCCATATTAAACGGGCGAGCATCAGGACTCCCTAAATAACCACATACACGGCGTGTTACGGATACTTTAGTACTGTCATAATTACCACACTTAGGGCAGGTGAAGCCTTTACTGGTACAGTCAAACTCTCCGGTAAAACCGCACTCATAGCACTCATCAATCGGTGTGTTAGTGCCGTAATAGGGAACCCGAGTATAGGAATAATCCCAAACATCTTCTAACGCTTCTAGATTATGCTGCATGTTCGGATATTCGCTGTAACAAATGAAACCACCGTTCGCAATTGGCGGATACTCCATTTCAAAATCTAGCTTATCGAATGGGTTAACTTTTTTCTCAACATCTAGGTGGAAGCTGTTGGTGTAATAACCCTTATCAGTAATGCCATCTTGAATGCCATAGATCTTAGTATCTAGCTTACAGAATCGAGTACATAAATTTTCACTCGGGGTGCTATACAGAGAGAAACCCCACTCTGAATCTTCTTTCCAGGCATCAACGGCATCACGTAATTTTTGTACAATCGCTAAACCTTTTTTACGCAGCGCTGCACTGTCATAAATATCCTGATCATTGTAGAGAGCATTAATTGTCTCATGGATACCAATGTAACCCAGAGAGATAGACGCGCGGCCATGTTTAAAGATATCTAACACTTCATCATCCGCATTTAATCGAATGCCACAAGCGCCTTCCATATAAAGGATTGGGGCAACGCGAGCCTTAACGCCGCGTAATCGGTCAATGCGTGTTTCAAGGGCTTTTCGGCACAGTAATAAACGCTGTTCGAGCAGCTCAAAGAATGCAGCTTCATCACCTTCTGCTGCCATCGCAATGCGCGGCAGGTTCAGACTGACTACACCCAAGTTGTTTCGGCCTTCATGGATCTCTTTACCATTTTCTTCGTAAGGCCCCAAGAATGAACGACATCCCATCGGCGCTTTAAATGATCCTGTTACTTCAACCAGCTTGTCATAATTCAGAATATCGGGATACATGCGTTTTGACGCGCATTCTAAAGCCAATTGTTTGATATCGTAATTTGGATCACCCTTCTTGTGATTTACACCATTTTTAATGCTGAATACTAATTTAGGGAAAATAGCAGTTTTTTTGCTCTTACCCAATCCAGCCAATCGGTTCTTTAAGATCGACTGTTGAATTAATCGTTCTTCCCATGATGTGCCCAGTCCAAACCCGATGCTCAGAAATGGTGTCTGTCCGTTACTTGAAAATAATGTGTTTATTTCGTACTCAAGTGATTGAAAAGCATCATAACATTCTTTTTCTGTTCTTGCCTTGGCAAAGGCTTTTGCATCTGCTATTTGCCATTCTTCAGCCACGTCTAAATGTTTGCGATAGCTAGCTTTTACATACGGTGCAAGCACTTCATCAAATCGATTCAATGTTGTGCCACCATATGTATGGCTCGCTACCTGTGCCACAATTTGTGCTGTTACAGCGGTTGCAGTTTGGATTGACTTAGGCATGTCAATTTCTGCATTACCCATGCGAAAGCCTTGGGTTAACATATTCTCTAGATCAACAATCATGCAGTTAAACATGGGAAAGAATGGGGCATAATCTAAATCATGGTAATGGATGTCACCATCGTCGTGAGCCTTAACAACATCACGCGGTAACATATGATTTCGCGCATAGTGTTTTGACACGATACCGGCGAGAAGATCGCGTTGGGTGGGTATCACTTTACTGTCTTTATTTGCGTTTTCATTCAGCAAATCAGCATTGCTTTGCTCAACAAGTCCTTGGATTTCACTATTGAGTAAACTTTTCTTTTCGCGTTCAATATCTCTATCGTGTCTATATTCAATGTATGCACGAGCTACGTCTGCGTCAGCACGCATTAGTTCAGATTCAACCATTCTTTGAATTGCTTGAATGCTTATTTCATTAGAGTCTGCTAGCAAGTATTCCACTTGTTTGGAGATTTCAAGACCAAGGTTTGGCTTTTGTACGCCAGATTCTTCCACTGCGGCATCTACAGCGTTAGTGATAAGAGCGGGTTCAAATAGGGCCTTCGCGCCGTCGCGCTTAATTACGATTCTTTTCATTTTAATTGCCCTTATACTGCAATGTTATGTGCGATTAAGATAGTTGTTGGGGAGCGTTTTAGCTTCACTTTATTGGTCATTTTAGCGGCATAATTGACACTTTTTTGTTGCCCTGATTTAGCCGCTGTGAATAGGGTTGCCTGTACCCATTTAATATTAAATGATATACGGAAACCATCACGTTTAATGACAAATAAGTCCACAAAATACTCCTTAAAGTTTAACTATAACATTACAACGTGACACTATATGTAGGTACGATTGTAGATTTAAACACAATATGTAGTACATTAGGCTTGAAATACGATTTAAACGCATTGATTTCGATCAAGGATTGCTTCAGCAGTGTGATGATTTTATTTATGCTTGAAATTTTTGCAATTTAACTTGATTTTGAATGAAAATTAGTCGTAAATCTGACACTCTTTCGTTAGTTTATAATAACACTTTACAAGTGGGGTATGTTGCTCTAGTATTCGGTCCATTGCTGCGGAGGGGTGGCAGAGTGGCCGAATGCACTGGTCTTGAAAACCAGCAGGGGTTAATAGCTCCTCGAGAGTTCAAATCTCTCCTCCTCCGCCATTCATTTTAAGATAACGCTAACTGAGAAATCGGTTGGCGTTTTTTTATGCCTGAACCATGCCTGAACTATGCTAACTGACCTAATTTTAACCTCGCGACTTAGTTTTGCTCTCGTTGGCACCTCGCTGCTATTGGTCGATGCAACATGGTTTAGATATAGGTTCACAATTTTTTCACATTTCTTGTTATAACTTGATTATCATATGCAATACCATTAACTTTATTTCGCGTTAAGGATTGATCTATGCGTAAACACATATTCAGGTTATCAACTCTTTTCATTATAACCTTATCATCGGTTAGTTTTTCTGCTAATAGCTCTGTTGATAATAGTTCCACTGCTCAGAGCTCTGCCACTAATAGCGCCAATTTAGTTAAAGCGACATCGTTTTCATTACCCGGTGTTGCAGGGCAACAGGTTTCCTTAGATGATTATAGCGGTAAGGTGGTATTCATTGATTTTTGGGCCTCCTGGTGTACCCCGTGTATTCGCTCTTTTCCTTGGATGAATAAGATGATAGACAACTACAGTGATGATGATTTTGCTGTCATTGCCATTAATATGGATCAAGATCCGGAGTTGGCTAAAAAGTTTTTGCAGCGTTATCCGAATAAGATGACTATTGCCTTCGATCCCAATGGTACGGTCGCTGAGCTATATGAAGTGATGGGATTACCTAATTCATTCATCCTCAATAAAGAGGGTGAAATTGCTTATAAACACGTTGGTTTTAGGTTAAAGGACGTTGATAATTACGAAGCAGAAATTAAGTCTTTATTAAACTAATGATACCTCAACGTAGGATATGCTTATGAAAAAAATCGTATTACTTGCAAGTATCGTCAGTTTAACTGCTTGCTCATCCTTGGGAGTAAAACCATGGGAGCGTGATTTATTAGCTAAGCCGGAAATGCAGCTTATTGAAAATCCGATGGAAGCCAGTTTTGACGATCATACTTATTTCAGCAAGGAAGGCTCTAGTGGTGGTGGTAGTTTTGCTGGCGGAGGTTGTGGATGCAATTAAAACAATTTAGTAATATTTCGATGACACTGGCGGCTGCAACGTGTGCACTTGCTAATCCGGTAAGCGCAGAAACAGCGCCACCTGACACTTGGACGTTTGATGCCGGAGTACTGCTCTATGCGGAAGCGGATGATCAGGTACAGGCTTATGAAGGGACTTTTTCGGCCACCAAGCTGATTGATGACGAGCGTAGTATTAATTTCAAACTGGTCGTTGATGCGTTAACGGGGGCTTCGCCTAATGGCGCTGTTGCACAAAATGAAGCGCAAACGTTCACCCGCCCCTCTGGTAATGGCAGTTATACCACCGAAGCGGGTGAAACGCCGCTTGATGATACCTTTCAAGATACCCGTGTGGCACTGCGTACTCAGTATCAGCAGCAGTTGAGTCGGTTGTGGCTCTATTCTGGCGGCGGGTATGTGTCCAAAGAATACGACTACCTTTCTCTCGCAATAAACAGTGCATTAGCGCGTGATTTTAATCAACGTAATACCACGGCTTCACTGGGTTTTGCTTATGCCTATGATATGCAGACCCCTGAAGGGGGGATCCCAGTACCAGGTGCTTCAATGCCTGTTCCCGATCTTTTAGACGAGACTAATCGCAGTAGTGATAATGATACCAAACAAACCGCCGATCTCTTGTTCGGGGTTACTCAGGTAATCAACCGTCAAACCCTGATGCAGCTGAATTACTCTATCAGTGATGTTAGCGGCTATCAGACAGACCCCTTTAAAATAGTATCCGTGATTGGTGATAATGGTTGGGAAAATGGCTATGTCTATGAAAGCCGGCCAGATCAGCGGTTAAAGCAAAGTCTGTTTTGGCGCACTAAATATAACCTGCAACCCTCCGGTCAGGTAGTTGATGTCAGTTATCGTTACTTTTGGGATGATTGGGGCGTTGCTTCACATACCATAGACAGCAAATGGCGCGTCCCGTTAGCTGGTGGTCACTTCATTGAACCGCATCTTCGCTATTATAGCCAGCAGGCGGCAGATTTTTATCAGGTGTATCTGAACGATGGTGAGGTTATTCCTGAGTTTATGACGGCTGATTACCGCTTAGGTGAACTGCAAACCTATACCCTCGGCTGTAAATACGGCTTTCCGATTGCCGGTAATGAATTTAGTATTCGCTTAGAATATTATGTCACTCAGGTCACGGGAGATGAATCGCTGGCGAAAGGGGCGGGGATGGCTGGACTGGATATCTATCCGGATAAAAGCGCGCTGATGCTGCAAAGCTTTTACCGTTTTTGAGTAGAGACTGATGACAGGCTATAATTATACGTTGCAACGGCAAGCCGATTACTGGCTGGGCGAGTTTACTGTCATGGCTAGCCCTTGTCAGATCTTGCTGGAAGGGATGTCTGAAGCCACAGCTGAAACGCTGGTGCAGCAAGCCTATCATGAAGCTAAACGTATTGAGCTAAAATACAGCCGTTATCGCAGTGACAATATTATTGCTCAGCTTAACTGCGGAGCGGGTAAAGCGCTGACGCTGGACGATGAAACCGCTCGCTTGGTTAATTTTTCCCAGTTGTGCTTTCAGCTTAGTGACGGGTTATTTGATATTAGTTCTGGAATTTTGGGTAAGTTATGGCATTTTAAGCAGCAAACGCAAATTCCCAGTGACGCTGATATTCAAACGCTGCTCCCTGATATTGGCTGGCATAAAGTAGCTTGGCAGCCACCAATATTAACCTTGCCTGCCGGTATGCAAGTTGATTTTGGCGGTATTGGTAAAGAATATGCGGTAGATAAAGTCGCGGCTATGTTGCAGTCGCAAACCGATAGCGCCTTTTTAGTCAATTTTGGCGGCGATATCTATGCCAATAAATTGCGCAGTAATGGGCAGGTCTGGCAGGTGACAATTGAAGACCCACAGCAACTCGGTTCTGGTCATACTATTATCAGTTTGACGCGAGGTGGTCTCGCCAGCAGTGGTGATAGTCAGCGTTTCATCGATGTTGCAGGCCAACGTTATAGCCATATCCTAAACCCTAAAACCGGCTACCCGATCACCGGATGCCCTTCTCAGATAACGGTGTATGCGCAAAATTGTGTCCAGGCGGGCATGTTGGCTACAATCGCTTTGTTGCAGGGCGAGCATGCCCAAGTTTTTCTCGATGCACAAAATTGTCGTTATTGGCTTAATGGCTAACGATTTCTTTGTGTTAATCTTGTGTTGTCCTTTTGTTGCCCGGCTGCATGTGTACTGTTTAGCGCTTAATCCTGTCTGTTGGAATAAATAGCTATTTGTATTGAACTGATTAATATATAGCCATAATAATTTTGTGGTTATGCGTTATGCATGGTAATATTTGGCGCTAGGGTTAAAGGAATAATCAAGTGATGTGGTGTCAATTTAAACATTCAGTCCAAACTATA
Organism: Moritella sp.; assembly: GCA_047628235.1. Taxonomy (GTDB): domain Bacteria; phylum Pseudomonadota; class Gammaproteobacteria; order Enterobacterales; family Moritellaceae; genus Moritella. Next base: position 5,078 of record JBLHPA010000068.1, on the reverse strand, counting down.
ATCGTGTTGTTAACGATAATGTCATTGCCTGTCGTAAGTGCAGTGTCAGAATTTTCTAGCCTCTATTTACCGTTCTTACTACGCCGTCCAAAATAACTCGAACCGAGCTAAAATAGCCGTAATTATAATACAAATTTTTCGAATATCTTTTTTCATCTGCCTGATCTCATAAATACGATCTAATAAAAAGTTGCGCATGAATGGTACCGAAAAAATGTCACATTAATTGAGCATACATCAGATAGTAGAGCGGATCGAATGCGGGTATTGGGTAAAATTTCGGGTGGGTTCATTGGTTTTTATTTTGCCGGTGATCTCGGATTGTTGTTAGGTTTGTTTTTGGGCCATCGGATCGATATGCTGCGAGGTCGTATGCTGTGTGGCGGCCGTTTTAGTGGTTTTAGTCGTTTTGGGGCAAATAAAACAGCGAAAGAAACACGTAAGAGTGAGCTTTTCGATACCGCTTTTGCTGTTATGGGGCACGTTGTCAAAGCCAAAGGTCGAGTCACGGGGGATGAGGTCAGGGTCGCCAATGAAATTATGACCAGGATTGGTTTGCAAGGTGAAGCGCGGCACCAGGCGCAGAATGCTTTTCGTGCAGGTAAAGGTGATGATTTTTCACTTGATGAGATACTCGTTCAGGTTCGCCAAAACTGTGTTGGGCGTCCTGATACATTACAGTTCTTTTTAGAATTGCAAATCCAAGCTGCATTTGCAGAGGGTCACTTGCATCCTAAAGCACGGCAGTTGCTCTATATTATCGCTGGCAGCTTAGGTTTTTCTCTAATACAGCTTGAGCAACGTTTAGATATGCAAGCGGAAGCATCTTCTTTTCAACAACATGGTTATAACCAAAAATCGCAGCAGCAGAGTGACTACCGTCAGATACCAATATCCAATCAATTAACTTATGCTTACAAAGTGCTCGGTGTGGCTGAAACAACGGCTGCACAAGATGTGAAACGTGCTTATCGTAAGCTCATGAATGAGTATCATCCCGATAAACTAGCCGCAAAAGACTTACCTGCTGGCATGATGGAGATGGCAAAGCAAAGAGCACAGGAACTGCAAGCTGCTTATGCACTGATCCGCAAAGAACATGGCTTTAAATAAGCTGATTTTGTTGTTTTCCTGCAACGAAAGCATCTAGGTGGGCAATTAATTGATCAGCCAGTGTTTGAATTGCAGAGTCAGAGCCCCAAGCTACATGCGGCGTTAAAATCAGATTCGGTAGTGCGGCATTGGCAATAAGTGGGTTATGCATATCGGCAGGCTCTTGGCTAAAAACATCAACCCCCGCACCAGCGATTTGACCAGTTTTAAGGGCAGCTACCAATGCGGATTCATCGACAAGGCCCCCACGACCTGTATTGATCAGTATGCTGGTGTTCTTCATTTGTTTAAATTCATCAGTGCTAATGAGATCTGTTGTTTGCGGGTTAAGCGGACAATGTAATGACACGACGTCTGAGTGTCGGAGTACATGCCCAAAAGGACTGTAACCTGTCCGGCAATGCGCTTGTCCTTTGCGTTCGGCAAACAATACTGTCATTCCTAGTGCCTTTGCGAGTGCTGCCAAGGCATTGCCGAGCCCGCCTTTACCTATTATACCCAGTGTTGATCCTGCGATATCGCTGATAGGGTGCGTGAAAAAGCAAAATTGTTTTTGTTGTTGCCACACACCCGCCTGAATATCTTGATGATAACCGACCAGGTTTCTTTTTAGTGCGAACATCATGGCCAGTACATGTTCGGGCACTGAGCTGGTGGCGTACCCTCGGATATTTGCCACTGTGATGTTGTGCCGATGGCAATAATCGAGGTCAACATTATTTGTGCCGGTTGCAGCGATTGCAATCATCTTTAGGTTGGGTAATTGGCATAAAATCGCAGCGTCCAAGATCACTTTGTTGGTGATAGCAATAGTGGCATCCTGTAAGCGTGCCAGTACTTGCGATGGCGCTGTGGTTGAGTAGTTTTGCCATTGGCAGTCAAAAGCAGGTTTGGCCAGTTTAATGTGATCGGGGATAGTGGCGCGGTCGAGAAAGACGATATTTTCCATGAGAGCAGATCCGATTATAATGAATGGCTTGGGTATAGCTGTTTTTGCATGTTGTAACTGACAATTTTTTTATCAATAATGTTGTTATCAACCGTATTCTCATCAACAGTTTTGTAATCAAGCCCGCTGTATAATGCTTTAGCTTCTTTATTATGACTAAAAACGTGCAGTCCAATACTATAAATACCTGCCTCCATAACAAACTCTTCGGCATTTCTCAGTACCGATTTTGCCAATCCTTTTCTTCTAAACATTTCATAAATCTCAATATCGTAGATAAACGCTGATTTTTGATTTAATTGTTCATCGATTGCGATCCACAGATGCCCGACAATTTGATCATTATTATTCTCTTTTATTTCAAATAAATGATTGTTTTTGGTTTTTATTCCCTCGGGTAGCAGTCGGTCATGATCTTCACGCGATCGTTCGATTGCGCCTGCTTCTTTCCAGCGACCCGCGTCGATATTTTCTTTGGCATAACTTGGAATGGCAGACTGACAATATTCTGTGAAAATAGCCTCAGTCATTTTGATAAGTGATGTTGTCATATGCGTGCTCGATTAAGTGTTTTGGGCAGGATGTGTGTATAGAACCGATGAGGTTTTTAAATGCGTGTCCAGATACATATATATTTGAGTATATTTAGTTTTTTAAATTATGAACAAGAAAAAATCGTTTTACAATGGTCAAATGATGGACTAGATGAGTAAAAGCTCTAATTTGTTGTTTTGTGATCTGAATTAACCTTATATTTCGAAGTGTGATCCTCTCCATAAGAATGTAAGTCTAATGTGATCAAGGTTATATTTATGCTAACAATACTTTTACAGTGCGCATAAGCCTATGTACTGTGCATCTTGACTGGTTTTTAAGTTATATCTAGCTAAAAACCCTACATAATAATTATAAGTTAGTTAATAAATTTGCATTCCCTACATTCAGTTGATTAAGGATAAATACGTGTTATTAATTAAAAATAGTCAAGCTCAAGCTCAATCAGTTAGTGAAAGTTGGAGTGGTCATGATACAAAGTGGACACTTAGTTTATTTGGTACTGCCGTTGGGGCGGGTATATTATTTTTACCGATCAATTTAGGCGCCGGTGGATTCTGGCCTCTTGTCATAATGGCACTGCTCGCAGGCCCGATGACTTTTCTGGCGCATCGTGGTTTATCGAGGTTTGTACTTTCTTCGAAAAATCCCGAGGCTGATTTTACCGATGTGGTGGAAGAACATTTCGGTCACAAAGCGGGTAGTATCATTTCTATTCTTTATTTTTTATCTATTTATCCTATCTTACTTATTTATGGTGTTGGGTTAACCAATACTGTTGATAGCTTTATGGTTCATCAGCTTGGTTTAGAATCGCCTTCGCGTGTATTGTTATCTGGAATATTGGTAACGGGTATGGTCGCCGTTATGATGGGGGGAGAAAAGATAATGCTCAAAGCGTTTGAGATTATCGTTTATCCTTTAGTTCTTATTCTTGCAGGGCTGTCCATCTACATGATCAAAGATTGGCAAGCGCCTGACATGTCAATGATTACGGATGTGGCTGAATTTTCGAGCTCAGTGTGGCTAGCTGTGCCTGTGACGGTATTTGCATTTAGTCATGCTGCGGCTATTTCCAGCTTTTCCGTCGCACAAAAGCGCCATTATGGTGAACAAGCAGGGAAAAAAGCAGATCAGATCCTTAAACGTACCTCAATCATGCTCATTTCGTTTGTGCTATTTTTTGTTTTCTCCTGCATATTCAGCCTAACGCCAGAGCAATTGCTGGAAGCAAAAGCGCAGAATGTATCCGTTTTATCGTATCTTGCAAATGTTAAAAACAATGCTTTAATTGCTGCTCTAGGGCCTTTAATTGCGTTTATTGCCATAACATCTTCATTCTTTGGCCACTTTTTAGGTGCACGTGAAAGTTTAAATGGTTTGATACGTAAACAAGTAAATATGAAACCTGCAGTCATCAACAAGCTGACTATTTTTTTACTGCTTATCAGTATCTGGATTGTTGCGGTAATGAACCCAAGCATTTTAGATATGATGGGCACGTTCTCGGGCCCGGTTATTGCGATGATTTTGTTTGTGATGCCAATGTATGCGATACATAAAGTTGAAGCGCTGGCACCCTATCGCGGCGCATTAAGCAATGTTTTCGTCACCATTATGGGATTGATAGCAATTTCAGCGCTTATATTTAGCGTGTTTTTTTAAAACATAATAAGTAACGTTTTGTTACTCAGGCCTGCATGCTCGGTGCGCAACCAAATGTTGTTATCGAGTGTTCAGGCCTAATTTTCTTCTTCGTTCTTAATTATTTTACCAATAACGCGTTATGCTTTTAGCCGAGGCAGCTTTTGCTGTAATGCTGTTAAGTGCAATGTTTTATTGGTTAAGTAATCATTCAGGCCATTATTGCGTAGGCGACAGGCTGGACAATCACCACAACCACTGCCAACAATACCGTTATAACAGGTTAACGACTGATTTTTGACAAAGTCCAGTTCATCATGAAGATCTGCCAGCGCCCAAGTTTCAGCCTTATTTAGCCACATCAAAGGTGTTTCAAAGCTAAACGCCTTATCCATGCCCAAATTACAGGCGTGATTTATCGCTTTAATGAATTCATCTCGGCAGTCCGGATAACCGGAAAAATCTGTTTCGCAAACACCTGTTATCACGGTTTTCGCACCGACCTGATAAGCATAAATACTTGCGAGGGTCATAAACAGGATATTACGCCCGGGTACAAAAGAGTTGGGTAACCCATTGTCCATCAGTTCGTGAGAAACGTCGATGTCGTCACGGGTAAGGGAGCTTATTGCTAGTTCACTGAGCATATCTACATTGATTATTTTATGGTTGGAAACACCAAAATAGGCGGCGGTAGTTTTGGCTACTGCAATCTCCTGACTGTGGCGCTGGCCATAATCGAAGGTAATACAGTCCACATTATCATAGCGCTGCAATGCATCAATTAAGCATGTTGTGCTGTCTTGTCCACCACTAA
>JBLHPA010000067.1:0-14615 GCA_047628235.1 Moritella sp. | reverse complement strand
GGTAAAATTGTACCAAGTCGTATTACTGGCACTCGTGCTAAGTACCAACGTCAACTTGGTCGTGCGATTAAACGCGCACGTTACTTGTCTCTACTTCCATACACTGACTTACATAAGTAAGTTATTGATTGGTCGTTTGACTAACTCTCTATTTTTGAGGAAAGGTAATGCAAGTAATTTTATTAGACAAAATCGCTAAGTTAGGTAATTTAGGCGACGCTGTTAACGTTAAAGCTGGTTACGCTCGTAACTTTCTTTTACCACAACGTAAAGCTGTTTTAGCAACTAAAGCTAACTTAGAATCTTTTGAAGCACGTCGTGCTGAATTAGAAGCTAGTGTCGCTGCTGTTAAAGCAACTGCTGAAGCTAAAGCTGCAAGCATCAATGCTCTAGAAGCTATTGTTATTGCATCAAAAGCTGGTGAAGAAGGTAAGCTATTCGGTTCTATCGGTACTCGTGATATCGCTGATGCGATCATTGCTGCTGGTGTTGAAGTTGCTAAAAGTGAAGTTCGTCTTCCTGAAGGCGCTTTACGTACTCTTGGTGAGTTCGAAATCAGCATCCAAGTACACAGCGAAGTATTCGCTACAGTGAACTTAAATGTTGTAGCTGAAGGCTAATTTAAAGTCTAACTTTAGATTATGTATTCAGAATAAAAGCCGCGGCATATGCCGCGGCTTTTTTATTTGTCGATTTTCGCTATTGTGGGTAACCCGTGATCTCGCGAATAGACTGATATAACGGCTGTAGTTGTTTATACATTTTTAAATATACCTGATGGTATAAGTCATCATAGGTTTTGACCAGCTCAGGTTGGGGTTCAAAGACCTGACCAACCCGAGTCATCGCAGCTATCGCCTGATCAAAACCAGGGTAGATACCCAGCCCTACCGCGGTCACGATTGCGGCACCTAATCCCGATGTTTCAAAGGTATGTGGACGCTCAGCGGCAAGATTAAAGATATTAGCTGTCAGCTGCATCGCAACGTCACTCTGCGAACCGCCACCCGATACTCGGAGTGTCGTTATGTCTACGCCGTTGCGCTTACTGATACGCTCCCTGCCTTCGCGCAGTGCATAGGCGAGTCCTTCTAATATCGCGCGATAAATATGAGTGCGGGTATGTACATCACCAAAGCCGATAATACCGCCTTTTGCCTCTGGCCCTGGGCTCCTGGCTCCTGGGGTCCAATAGGGTTGCAGCATGAGTCCCATTGAGCCTGCTGGGATCTTTTCTACTAACTGATCAAATAATACCTCTGGCGCGATACCTTGCTCATCGGCGATACGCTGTTCCCGTAAGCCAAATTCTTTTTTGAACCAACTGACTAGCCAAAAACCCCGAAATATCATTACTTCAGATGAGTAATGCCGTGGGATCGCCGACGGGAACGGGGGTAAATGAGGGGTGGCTTCAGCGTATTTGTTGGTGGTTATGTTAATGGTCGCTGTTGTGCCAAAACTCAAGCAGGCAATATGCGGGCGGTTACCGCCTGAACCGATGATCTCACAAGCTTTGTCTGACGCGGAAGCAATAATTGGTAAGCCTTCGGGGATCCCAGTATGCAGTGCGGCAGCGTTGGTGACATGACCAATTAATTCACCCGGTTCGATTAATTTTGGCAGCATCTCCGGCTTGATTGCCAGCATCTGCCAGCGCCAGTCGGACTTAGGTAACCAATCTAATTTTTTATAATCAAAGGGAATATAGCCAACCTGGCTACCAATGGAGTCGACAAAATCATCAGTGAATTTATAGTTTAAAAATCCAGATAACAACAGATACTTATCTGTTTTAGCCCATATTTCGGGTTGATTTTGCCGGATCCAAATCGCTTGGGATTTCTCCATAAACTGTTTGATTATATCTTCCACTCGGGCGATCTTAAATAACCAGTTCCACGGCCATTTAACACTTTCTTCAATCGCCGCATGACGCTGATCTAGCCAGATGATTGCTGGCCGTAGCGGCTTGCCGTTGGCGTCTAAGTTGATCACCGTGGCCCGCTGAGTGGTGATGGACATGCCAACAATCTGCTCGCGCTGAATAGGACTATGCTGGGACAGATCCTGCCACAGCAGATCACAGGCCTGTTTTACTGCATCCCAGTAATAATCGGGCTCCTGTTCCGCCCAGCCCGGGTGAGCTGAGAAGTAAGGCGTAATAACCTGCTGCCCTTTCGCAACGAGGTTCCCTTGTGTATCAAAGAGTAAAGCTCGAACACTTTGCGTTCCATTATCAATGGACAGTAAATATGATGCCTGCAATTCCCTTTCGCTATGACTATCGAGTTTATCCACTTTAGCATTCTCCAACAACGGCTGAGTGAGCCTGGTTATCCTCTAATTTATCCTGCTTATGGTGTTGTTGAGAAGGCAGGCTAAAATGGGCTTGAATGATACCCAGATAGCGATCTACCTCTTGCTGCCATTTTTCTTCATCCCAGCTTAATGTCTGCTGGCATAACGGTTTTAGTTCAGCAAATAAACATTTGCCGCCAGCGGGCAGCAACAGGCCCATACGGCTGCGGCGTAGCAATAAATCGTCAAGGTGCACGACCATTTCATGCGCTAATGCCCATTTCAGTTCAGCCAGCAGGGTATTGGTGAAAGCAATCGGTTGTAACTCGTTGGCAGACGCACCGTTGATTAATTGACAGTAGTGTTTGCCATAACTGCTTTTCAATCGCTCTATCTGCTGTGGATAGAGTTGTTTCGATTCTATTTTTTGAGTAATAGGCTGAAATAGGTTACTGGTTATTTTACTTAAGTCCATTTTCGGCAGATAGGGCTGGGCGGCGATTAATGCATCCTTCGCAATAAGTCGAAACGTAGTGAGCTTACCACCAGAAACACTGATTAAGCCCTTATCATCCCAGATCGAGTGTTCCCGTTTTTCATCCGAGGGTTTAGTTGTCTGTTTATTCGGGTTGCTACTGACCACTGGTCGGATCCCGGCATAACTGGATATCACATCATCTTCAGTGATATCAGCCTGGGGAAACTGCTGATTGATCCCCGTTAGCAGATAATCGACTTCTTCCTGGCTAATGCTCGGCTGGATATCAAGATCGGCCTTATGATCAAGGTCTGTGGTGCCAATGACGGTGACATTTTCCCATGGGAAGGCGAAAATAGGTCGTTTGTCTTTCGGATGGAAATAGCTTACTGAATAGGCCAGTGGTAAGCGCCAGGTAGGTACAATCAGGTGACTACCGCGTAAAGGCCGGATCGCTTTACTTACATTGAAGGGTTGGCGCAGCCTGTCCGCCCAGGGGCCGGTTGCATTGATCACCACACTGGCTGAAATCGAGAAGGCGGCGCCAGAGACGGCATCGCACACGTTAAGCCCCGTTACTTTATCTGCAGTCTGGTTAACATCGATAGCCGCGAGGTAATTCAGCGCGGTTCCTCCTAAATCCTGTGCCTCCTGTAATACACGTATGACTAACCTTGCGTCATCGGTGGCGGCATCGGCAAACCGAGTGGCCCCCTGCAATTTTGTCAGGTTGAGCCCGGGAGCATGAAAATCATTGATGTTATGACCAATATAATTATGATTATTTTTCCCCGCGATCAAGTCATAAATAGCTAATAGGGTGTTGAACAGGATTGGACCGGGAAACTTATATTTGTAATGTCCCATGATAAATTGCAGGGGATTGACCAGGCCAGGCAGTTCATTTAGCAGTTGTTCGCGCTCTGTAACCGCATCCTTCGTCATGGAGTATTGGCCAGTACCAAGATAGCGCAGACCCCCATGTACCATTTTAGAAGAGTTGCTTGATGCGCCCCAGGCAAAGTCCTTTTGCTCAATCAATAAGGCTTTTAAACCTGCCTGACAGGCCAATAACAGCGCTCCGGCACCCGTTATTCCCCCTCCGACAATGATAATATCCCAGTGCTGCGCAGTCCCATTTTGTTGCAATTGCTTAATTTTCTGCTTTCTGTATGCTGTACTTGTAAGTGTGTCTGACATCATGTTCCCCTTAACCGATACGCTGTTTTTTTTCACTTGAAAGTGTGGATGATTCGATCAAGCAATGCGGGTTCATTATTTGTTTCGGATCGAAAGTTTCACACAAAGATCTAATTGCCAAGATGGTGAGTTTGCCTTTTTCTGTTAACAGGTAGGGCAGGTGATCTTTACCAACACCGTGTTGGTGGCTGATGGTGCCGTGGTTATTCACAATGATCTCAGAGGTTGAATGTTTCAACTTCGTCCACTGCGCCATTGTTTTTTTATAATCAGCGCCGGCTTTAAAGATATAGGTGGTGTAGATGCTGGAACCCTGTTTATAAAAGTGCGATAAGTGGGTAAATACATGAATGCTGTCTTTATCGTCGCCAAGAATAGTGCGCAGATTGTCTTCTATTTTCGCTAACAGACTATCCACGTTGTCCCAGTCTGTGGCGGTCTCTAGGGTGTCCACCATGTAACCTTTTTCCCACAGCGCTTCCCGAAAGTAAGGCATGGTAAAGCGTTTTTCTGCCCACTTATTGCCCATGAAAGAGCCGGTATAAATACCTTTGTGTCTTTTGGTTATCTTTTTCATCTGAGATAAAGAAGCACGGCATTGCGCTTTGCTACCAGTTAAGCCAAAGGTCATCATGCATTTTTCTTGTTTTGCGCCAAACAGCGCCAGACCTTTTTCCAATAAGCGAATTTGTTTTGCATGACCTGCTAAGGCGAGTTGGGTCTCGGTTTCTATAGCGCCACTGAGGCGTAGCATTGATAGGGCGACATCTTCTTGCACCAAGTCTTTGGCTGCTTGTTTTGCCTGTTGCCAAGTTGGGAAAAAGGTAACGTAGAAATTTTCTTGTTGAGCTACTTTGCAGACCCGTACTTTGACTTTGGAGATGATGCCAATACGACCTTCTGATCCCATTAACATCGCTTTAATATCCGGACCGGCCGCAGAGGCAGGAAAAGACGGAATATCGAGAGTACCTATAGGCGTGATTACTTCTCCACCGGCAAATAACTCTTCGATCCGACCATAACGAAGCGATTGCTGGCCGCTGGAACGGCTCGCAACCCAGCCACCTATGGTGGATAGCTCAAATGATTGTGGGAAGTGACCCAAAGTGTAACCACGTGCTCTTAGCTGCGCTTCCACTTGCGGACCGGGTGTGCCTGCCCCAAACGTGGCTATCTGACTTTCGATATTTAAATCAATAAGTCGATTCATCCTGCTCATATCTATGGTTAAAATGGGTTGATCTGACTGAAACGCATTGATATGGCCAGTGACACTGGTGCCACCACCGTACGGAATAACAAAAATGTGTTGTTGCAGACAAAATGCCATTATTTCACTGAGTTCAGCACTGGTTTCTGGGTAAGACACACCATCAGGAAAGTATTCAAAATCGCCACTGCGCATAGCTAACCAATCCGGGAAACTTTGTCCTCTGGCATGGCGTACCCGCGTTTCTTTATCTATGCTGATCAGGGAATGAGCGGGCAGTCGTGATTCGGGCACTTGCTTTATCACGTCAGCAAGTTGAGCGTCTCTGAACGGCGTCGTTGCGCCTACTTTATCTAATAAAAATGCATCTGCAGTTTTTGGTAAATCTAAATAGTTTGCTTCATCACCCCAGCCATTCCAACGTCGCATAATCCGTTCTCCGTACAATAAAAATAGTAATGTGAATGAATTACCATAGTAGGTAGCGCGGGTGTTAATAGCATTGTCGCATTAGGCCAGTAACAGTATCAAATTAGGACTGACTCACATAACATCTTAACAAACAGGACTATAATGTAACAAATCGATAGTGAATAGGGACAGTTCAGTTATGGATGGGCTTGGCTATGTGTCAATACCGGCGGTGAAACAATATTTGCGGTATGCAGCAACACTTGATGTAGATATTCCAGCACTGTTGGCAGTGAGTAAAATACCCGAAGTGGCGCTGGAAGAAGAGAATGAACGCATTAGCGGTGAGCAATTACAGCTTTTTTTGGATACCTTGATCCAGCTGGTTAATGACCCAATACTCGGCCTGAAAAGCGGTGAATTTGTTCAGCCCGGTTCTTACAGCGTGCTCGGTTATATCACTATGACGTGCGCGACATTGGCAGAGGCCATTGAGCGTATTCAGCCGTACGAAAAATTAGTCGGTGATATGGGCGTTACTTCAATGATCCGACAAGCGCATCAAGTACATGTAAATTGGCATTGTGCTTATTCGCTTGCTACGGTCAGAGCACACATGGTGGATAACGTATTTGCTTCCTGGGTGGCCTACGCGCGCTGGTTAGCTGGCAGTGATATAGGGCCTGCACGGGTACATTTGCAAAGAGCAAAGCCAGATGCCGATTCAGTTCAATATTATCAGACCTTATTTGCCTGTCCGGTCTTGTTTGGAGAATCCTGCAATAGCCTGATCATCCCAGTGGAACATTTATCCATTGCTTTGCGCCAACCGGATCATATTTTGCGGCAAACCCTGGAACAGCACGCGCTAGTGCAAATGTCGGCACTGGCCGAACCACAAACTATGCGTGTTCGGGTTAAAGATATTATCCGTATTTTACTGGCAAAAGGCATTACCAGAAAAGATATGGTGGCTGCGCATTTAGGCGTGAGTGAGAGAACGTTACAGCGGAAATTACAACTTGAATCGACCTCCTATCAAAAATTACTCGATGAAGCTCGTTTAGTATTGGCACAGGAATATTTATCCAATACGCAATTATCATTTGACGATATTGCGATCCACCTCGGTTTTAGAGAAATACGTTCCTTTTTTCGGAGTTTTAAACTGTGGACCGGGAAAACACCGAGTGAATACAGGGCTTCTAGATCACATAAATGCAGCTAAATCGACAGGTTGGGATATTAATCCCTTCCATTTTTGTGATATGAATACTAATATTTGACCAAAATCATTTTTGATTTGCTACTTTGTTGTTAAGTTGAAGTAACAAATTAAGGTTTATACTGCTTTACAGCAGGACGCAACTAGTGAGTATATAATGAAAAAAATAACAATGATCGCAGCATTAGTCTGTTTAATCCCTTCTCTTTCTATGGCTGGAGGTGATGTTGCAGCGGGCAAAGCAAAAGCCGCTGTATGTGCGGGTTGCCATGGGCCTGCAGGTATTTCATTTGCCCCTATGTATCCCAATCTGGCCGGTCAGAAAGAAACCTATCTAGTTAATGCACTTAAAGCTTATAAAGCGGGCCAGAGAACCGGTGGTATGGCAGGCGTGATGGCAGGTCAAGCAGCTGCACTTTCAGAGACGGATATGAATAACTTAGCTGCCTATTTTTCAAGCTTAAAATAGTCAGCCCTATTCAAGTTAATTGTTAGGCTTCCAATTGGAGGCCTTTTATTTTAGGACTCGTCGCTGAACACCGAATTTCTTATGTGGTTTTAACCGTAACTGCATTCGTGTCTAACAAAATACTAACAAATTCTCTCTTGCTGGTAAGTTTTTCCCCTATCTCTGGTTATTTCATTTCCCCTCTGAGGATATTTTTAGGATAATAGCCAATTACACTAAATTTCCTGAGCGCTAGCATGGCCGAAAAACGTCAGAATCAGTTTCAAAAAGAGAACAAAAAAAAAGACAGAGCAGTCGATGCATTGAAAGTTCCGCCGCACTCTTTTGAGGCTGAACAATCCGTCTTAGGTGGTTTATTACTCGATAATGAAGCCTGGGATAGGGTCGCTGAATTTATTGTGACACGCGATTTTTATAGCCGTCCGCACCAGTTGATTTTTGAGTCAATGGCTAAGCTTGTCGACCAGCAGATCCCATTAGATGTGATCACTGTTTCTGAGTGGCTGGACAATGAAGAATTATTGGATGACGCTGGTGGCTTTGCTTATCTTGGTGAAATTGCCAAAAATACCCCCAGTGCCGCTAACATAACGGCTTATGCCAATATTGTGCGTGAACGCGCTGTTATCCGTGAAATGATCGCCGTGGCCAGTGACATTGCTGAATCGGGTTATGAACCACAAGGGCGTAAAAGCGGGGATTTACTGGATCTGGCGGAAAGTAAGGTTTTCCAGATTGCCGAATCAAGACAGACCGAAGGATCGGGGCCGAAAAATCTCGAAAGCGTGCTGCAAGAAACAGTGGATAGAATTGAAGAGCTTTATCAGACGCCACATGACGGGATCACCGGCGTAGCCTCTGGTTACACTGAACTCGATAGCATGACCACTGGTTTCCAGCCTTCAGATCTCATCATTGTGGCAGCGAGACCATCGATGGGAAAAACCACGTTTGCGATGAACTTGTGTGAACATGCCGCGCTTAATCAAGATAAGCCTGCTGTTATTTTCTCGCTGGAGATGCCTGCAGAACAGATCATGATGCGTATGTTGGCATCTCTGGGTAAGATCAATCAGACCAAGGTGCGTACTGGTCAGCTAGATGACGATGATTGGGCTCGGTTATCCGCAACCATGAAAAGCATGCTCGAACAGGGCAAGATGTACATCGATGACAGTTCTGGCCTAACCCCGACTGAAGTCCGTTCCCGATCTCGGCGCATAGCCCGTGATCATGGCGGTATTAGCATGATCATGATCGATTACCTGCAATTAATGCGGGTGCCGGCATTAAGTGAGAATAGAACCCTGGAGATCGCGGAAATTTCACGCTCACTAAAATCGCTGGCGAAGGAACTTAAGTGCCCCGTGATAGCCTTATCACAGCTGAACCGGTCTTTGGAACAGCGAGCAGATAAACGGCCGATCAACTCCGACCTCCGTGAATCCGGTTCTATTGAGCAAGATGCCGATTTAATTATGTTTATTTATCGTGATGAAGTTTATAACGAAGACTCTCAGGATAAAGGCACAGCAGAAATTATTATTGGTAAGCAACGTAATGGTCCGATTGGTAAAGTCAGACTGACATTTAATGGTCAATTTTCGCGCTTCGATAACTTCACCGGTCCTGCTTATGATGACGACTACTAAGGAATAATTATGCGCTCAGCAAAGGCTGAAATATGTTTGCAATCATTACAACATAATCTTGCACAAGTAAAAAAAATTGCGCCGCACAGTAAAATTATGGCCGTGGTCAAAGCGAATGCTTATGGGCATGGCTTACTTGCTGTCGCATCTGCCCTGAAAGAGGTGGATGCATTTGCCGTCGCCCGGGTAGAAGAGGCTCTGACTTTACGCAGCGGTGGTATTGTTAAACCTATTTTATTGTTAGAAGGGTTTTTCTCTACCGATGAATTGCCCATTCTCGTTGCAAATAATATTCAAACCTCGGTGCATATCGAACAGCAGTTGGCTGAATTAGAGCAGGCTGAGCTGGATACGCCAATCAATGTCTGGTTAAAAATGGATACAGGCATGCATCGTCTGGGTATCCGACCGGAAAACTGCAAACAGGCGATTGAGCGTTTAAAGCACAATCCTAATGTGGTGCAACCAGCTCGACTCATGACCCATTTTAGCTGTGCAGATGAAATTGATAATGACGCGACTCAGCGTCAAATTGATCTGTTTGATGAATTGGTTGCGGGTGAGGATGGCGAGCATTCTATCGCGAATTCTGCGGGAGTGTTGGCCTGGCCTACGTCTCGACGAGAATGGATCCGCCCTGGTATTGCCTTGTATGGCGTATCGCCTATGATTGGCGCTACGGCAGCGGAGCATGATCTTAAACCTGTGATGACATTAACATCTGATCTGATCGCCGTGCGGGAGCTCAAGCAGGGCGAAACTATCGGTTATGGTGGCATTTGGACGGCATCAAAAGACACGCGCATTGGCGTGGTTGCTGTTGGTTATGGTGATGGTTATCCACGCATGGCTCCTGAGGGGACGCCTGTGCTGGTTAATGGCCGCATTGTGCCGATTGTAGGGCGCGTATCGATGGATATGCTCACTGTCGATCTCGGCGCCGATGGCACCGAGCAGGTGGGTGATAAGGCGATCCTCTGGGGCACAGGGCTGCCAGCAGAATTAGTCGCTGAGCACATAGGTACCATTGCTTATGAATTAGTTACCAAGTTAACCCAGCGCGTGGCATTGCAATATCTATAAACGCCTATCGATGGCTGATGATTTATAGCCAATCGGTTAGAGAAAAGCCTATGCCGATGGCGGTATTATGCATGCTATATTCAATCATATTCTGGCCATAACCGGAAAATACCTGTACGTAGCCTTTCATTTTGTTGTGGATCGGGAAACTCCAGCTGGCTTCAACTGTGCCTTGTGAAAAATTACTTTCCAGGTTGTTTCTTGATTTGAAAGAGAAAGTGCTGTTATCGTATTTGTAGATAAACAACATTTCACCGTGGCCCATATAATCTGAGATATCGGGGTTATTATCAAGGGACGGATCCAGAGGCTCGCCGGCAACTTGATCATCTTCCGGGATTCGATACCAGGGATGGAAAATAAATGCCTTATTTTGATTGGCGAATATCAGGTTTGAAGATAGTCGATTCCAGCTACGTGAAATATTGCCGCCGCGACCATTAGACTGATGAACAAGTGAAAAATCGACAACGTTTAAATGCCAGTCGTCACCAATCGGTATATCGCCAAGCCAGCTGATGAATATTTCTGGTTCGTAATTTGTTTCTCTAAATGGTGATGAAAATTCGCTATTATAGGCTTGCCAAAATGAAACCTGAGTATAGGCAAAATAGAGCGAAAAGGGACTATCATATATCTTATCCCAGATGGGTGTTTTCACACTGAGTTGAAATTTCACTTCAATATTTTGTTGCTCAAAATCATTGGCGCTACCGGCGATAGAATTGACATTTTGGTAGTCTACAGTGTGCATTGAGTAACTAACCGGTAAGAGGTAGTTGGGTTTGTGCGGCGTTATGACGAAATAGTTAGATCTCGACTCCATTTCTCCAGCAATACGTTGACTAATAGCACTACTATCAGCTAGAGTAAAAGCACTAATAAATAGTGTTAGAGTAAGCATTAACTGTTTCATATTTAAATCCATTCATTAAGTCATCCATTCCGGGTGGCATGTTAGTCTTTTGTGAAAGATAAAGATATTAATTTAGTATTTTGTGTTTTTCATTTGATTCGAAAAATTGGTTGATGTTTTTTTCTGTATTTATTTCATTTATTTATAATTTAACTTGTATCACATGTAGAGGACAAAATGGCTGTAAAAATTACCACGCAACGGAATCTTCCTCGGCAAGAACGGAGTCTAGAAAGAGTAAGGCAAATCATAGACTCTGCCGCGGCATTATTTGATGAGATTGGCATCGCGAATGCGACCCCTTCTGACATCGCTAAAGCATCGGGTTTAACGCGTACATCTTTATATCGTTACTTTCCAAACAAAGCGTCAATCATTCGCGCGCTTGCAGAACGTCATCTTGATGCACTGCAATTACGATTTTCTGAGATCCCGACAGACTTGCCAATTGAAGGCCGGATTGAGTTACTGGTTGAAACATACGCAGAGTTTTATCGTTTAGAGCCGGGTTATATGGCCGTTTGGTCTGGTGTGGATTCGCTACCTGAGCTAAAAAGTATTGACCAATCAGCATCTGATTTCCATTCTGCTTTAATTCAGAAGCAGGCTGCAACAATTGTTGACAATACAATGGATCCGCAATCGTTAAGAATGATCTCTATTATTCTACCGCGTACTGTCGGTGCTATTTTACGCCTGGCAGTGCAGGATCCAGAGCGTGATGAATTGTATGTGAAAGAAGCAAAAACACTGGCTAAGATTTACCTTACCCATTATGCACACCTCGTGTAATTAGTCGTGTAAATGATCGTTTAGTGACATAAATATAGCTGTAGCCTTACAGTTATATTTATGTATTATGAGCAATGGATGCTGATAATTATGATAATGGACCTATTCTATCACTAGGGCGAAGTTATCCATCTAAATCAAGAGCTTTAGCGAGTAAACTACTCACTGATCTGAAGAAATATCCAGAGTTCGTTTGGTTGAAAAAAGTCGCTTCTGTTGCGTTGCAACAAAGCTTGCGGCACCAACAAACCGCGTTCACCAACTTTTGGGATGGCCGGACAAAATACCCCACATTCAAAAAGAAAAATGCGCGACAATCATTTAGCTTGGTTGGCTCGGCTTTTCGATATCGTGACGGAAGTATTTACATACCAAAGTCCGATGAACCGCTTAATATCAGATGGTCGCAGGCGTTGCCTTGCGAACCATCTACTATTAACATTTCAAAAGATGCCGCCGGACGTTACTTTATAAGCTGTCTGTGCGAAGTTGATATTAAACCGATGCCCATCTCTGCGAAGCAGATTGGTATTGATCTTGGAATAACAGATCTCTACATTACCAGCGATGGTTTCAAATCTGGCAACCCCCGCCACTTAAAAAAATATGAAGCAAAACTAGCTTACTTGCAGCGGATGTTGTCACGAAAGAAAAAGGGCGCTAAAAACCGCAATAAAATGCGATTAAAAGTAGCCCGACTTCACGCTAAAATTGCTGACATCCGGATGGATTCGACCCACAAGGCAACGCGTAAACTTATTAACGAAAACCAAGTTGTTTACGTCGAAAACCTCGCTGTTAAAAACATGCTCAAAAACCCGAAGCTAGCAAAGCACATTGCGGATGCTAATTGGGGCGAGTTCGTGCGTCAATTGCATTACAAAGGTGATTGGGCTGGACGACATGTTGTTGAAATAAGTCGATGGTTTCCATCATCGAAACGCTGTAGTACGCCGATGTGCGGATTCGTAAACGAATCGCTACCACTTAACGTGCGTAAATGGACGTGCCCTAAATGCCACGTTCGGCATGATCGGGATATCAATGCAGCAATAAACATTAAAGCCGCTGAACAAGCGGTGTTAGCCTCTGGAGCGACTGGAACGGGGTCAAAAGTAGCGTAAGCAACTTTTGGCTAGTGAAGGCGTGTTGAGAGAGGAACTTAGTTAGTAATAGCTAGGAATCCCCTTCAAAATATTGTGAGCTTTGGCGAACAAATTTAGTGGGGGGAGGATGTCAAGCCTATCTCCTATGTTGAAATATTGCGTTATTGAGCGATCTTCTTCATGCGAATACGCATCTAGCAAGTTTCGGGAACCAATCCTATATAAGGAGACGGCTTAGATAAACACCTGATTTTTAGTGAAGCGGTTGTAGAACAACTGAATGTCGATATAGCAACGCTGTATTAAAAATAAGTATACTCAATTATACGATTTTAATAACTACAACCCTCGTTGCCATTCTTGACGTAAAGGTATCGCTCCTGGCTGTTGCTGTGCTAGTTGAACCTTTGCAAGTAACTGAGCTTTATCTTTCCCCAAGGTGCCTTTTAGAACCAAGTAATTCGAAGCGTGATCAGAACGAAATATTGTTTGTTCTAACTCTAGCGTAGTCAAAAGTATTTCCATTTCTTTAAACAATTCTTGTTGGCGTAACTGGCGGTAAGGTTGTCGATTTTCTTTTGTGAAGTTTTCAGCGAATCGTTCTTCACCAAATGGGAAGCTTACAACTAACGTAGATAAATAGTCTGGCTGGGTTTCATTCATCAATCGAGCTGAGTTAATTGCATGTTGCTCAGAAAATTCAGGGCCACCTAAACCGTTTAAAATCATAACAGAGCTTTTCATACCGGCTTGTTTGATCTTGTTAAGGGCTACAACTGAACTTTGGTAAGTTTCACCTTTATCGATCAGTTTTAAAACCTCATCATCACCGCTTTCGCAACCCACGTACATGAGTTTAAGACCCAATGATCTCAGTTCCGTTAGTTGCTCAACCGTCTTATTCGTTAAATTACGGGGTAAGCAATAGCTAGAAACACGAGTCACTTGAGGTAGGTGGAGCTTAATAAGCTCAAGGATCTGTTTTAGTCGTTTAAATGGCAACATCATGGCATCGCCATCAGCTAGAAACACACGACCGGTAGGCAAGCCTGATTGAGCTACGCTTATAATGTCTTTTTCTATCTGATCAATTTGTTTCGGTTTGAATTTTTTGTTTTCACCTTCATACATCGAACAGAACGAGCACTTATTCCATGAGCAACCATTAGTCACTTGTAAAATTAAGCTCTTCCATTCGCTTGGTGGTCGAAATACGGGTTCAATGTAATCTATAGGGTACATATCGATAACTTATTAAGATTAAAAACCAATATTAAATCATAAAGATTGAATTTACGATTTTTAGTTTAGTATTCTCAAGTCAAGATGCAGCCGTGCTGCGGGTGTGATAGAAACATAAATATTACTAAGTAATATTTATGTTTCTATCATTCTGATATTTGTCTTTTCAGTTGACAGCCAAACGATTAAAACTTGATTGGGGGGAAGTCAAGTTAGATGCACTTAACACTTTAGTTAAGGCATTTACTTTTCCAACTAATAGAGCAGAACGCTCTCGGGTTTCTAAATAGAATGGTTTGAACAGATCATTTTGTTTCGGAAAGCGCTGCATTAAGTCTTTAAATTCTTCTACCTCACTTAATGTGATGGCAAATTCAGCTTCATAATCTTTCTTTTCTTTAGATAATGCATAGTTGAAATCAGTACTGTCCTCAGATTTTTTGCTACTTTAGGGCGGAGATATAAGTCATTATTGCGCAGCAATAAGCGCCCTTATTTTTTAATTGCTGTTGACATACAAAGGCATA
>JBLHPA010000066.1:0-14847 GCA_047628235.1 Moritella sp. | reverse complement strand
ACAATATTTTTAACACTAAAACTCATCTCGGTGGCTTGCCCGGTGATCCCCAACTGTGCCAGTAACTTAATAAAATTGGGGTAGGTTCTGTCATTAAAAACAATAAACCCGGTATCAATACTCCACGCTTTACCTTCGGCATTCACCACCTTAGTAGCTGTATGCCCGCCAATATAATCATTGGCTTCAAAGACGGTCACCTGGTATTTTTCACTTAATAGGTGTGCACACACCAAACCAGAAATCCCTGTGCCTACCACTGCTATTTTTTTCATTATCGTTTCATCCTTAACGCTAACCAGTACCAGAGTCCCCGAGGCAGTAGCCCCATAAATTTGAGAAAAAATGTAAACGGAAACGGGAAATGTATTTCTCTGTTATTTTTTTTTATGCCAGTGAAAATAACCTCTGCCGCTTGATCTGCACTTACCTGCATCGGCATGGAGAAGTCATTTTTATCCGTGAGCGGTGTTTTAACAAAACCGGGGGCGATCAAGCTAATGCCTAATACATTAGGGTCGGTATCCAAGCGTAATGAATCAGCCAGGTAGTGAATGGCAGCCTTGCTGGCACCATAAGCTTGCGCCCGCTGAAAAGGCACATAGGCAGCACTAGAACCCATTAATGCAAGATGGCCACCCCGATTAATGTAAGGGATTAGCGCTGCAAGGCAGTAACCCACAGCAATGACATTGGTTTGAATTACTCGGGCAAATAAATCCCCATCAAAGTGAGTGACATCATCAATATATTCACAGCTCCCGGCATTTAGGATCACAATATCCAGTGGCTCAATATCACTGAGCGCCGCAGTTAATTCTGCTTTATCCAATAAATCAAATTGGACTATGTTTAGCTGTCCTTGCATAACCTCAGCGCTGACCTGTAATCGCTCTAGCGCTTCGATATTACGTCCACACGCCACTACATTGTAGTTCATCGTAAGGTATTTTTTTGCCAGCGCGAGGCCTATGCCCGAGGTTGCACCCGTGATTAATACTCTTTTCATTGGCTTATCTGGCGTTTAATAAAACGCACCGCCCCACCAAAAAGAGGCAGATGTTCATATAACATCTGTCCTACGTCAAAATAGTCTCGGTGATAATAAATTTTATCTTGGTATTTAATGTGGCTACAACCATCCACCGCTATCACCTTACCGTTACTAATTTTAGGATGACTAAAATGCATAACCCAAAAAATACTGGATTCTGATTCACCTTCGATAATATTTTTAATGTCAAAATCACATTGTTTAATATTGTGGTAAAGGTGCTCGAAATAAACCTTAAGTCCCTCTATCCCTGATATTTCGTGTATAGCATCAATGAACTGCACATTACTGTCATAGATATCTGCTAAGCCGTCGACATTAGAGCTATCTAAATTTTCATAGAGTGCTAGAAATCGTTTTATTACATTCCCTGAACCCATATTTAATTTCCTTAAACTATTCGCTATGAATTATAGAACACCGTTTATCTACCAACAAACTATCAACAACATAACCGTGATCCGTCAACAGCTTTTTACGTAGCTGGCAATGTAAAGGATCAATAACGACGTTAATTAATCTGAAATTAAGGAAACAAAAAATTAAGCCTCAAGTTAGGCATCGGATTAAAAATACTTTATCCTAACAATAATAAATAAATAAATATTTCCGCCACGTGATCCCATCATCTCTGCGCTACGTATTATTAGTGATAGAAGTGAGGCTTAACGCGGAGGATGCATGCAACTTCACTCAGTAGGAATAAAACCTAACATGGATATCATTCATAAGGACTACACCGCAGAGAATGATAATGCCCGACTGGATACGTGGCTTAAAAAGGTCGCGAATGCACAGGATAAGGTGGCGTTTAGTCATTTATTTCACTATTTTTCGCCTAAAATACAGGCCTATGGTATAAAAAAGTTTCACAATCCAACAATGGCAATGGAGCTAGTACAGGAAACAATGTTACTCATCTGGCGCAAAGCCACCTTGTTTAACAACAGTAAGGGCAATGCTGCTGGCTGGGTATTTACTGTCATGCGTAATCATTGCTTTGATATGTTAAGAAAGGTGCAAAGTAACAAAGAAGATACTGTAAGTGATGAACTATGGCCTTTATTCGGTGATCAAATTGAAGAGAAACAGACAGACTGGTTAGAAATAAATAACTTGAAACGCCACCTAGGTGCCTTACCTCGACCACAAAAACAAGTTGTTGAAGGGCTTTACTTACGCGGTTTAACCCAGCCAGAGCTCGCCGAACACTTGAACGTGCCCATTGGCACTATAAAATCCCGATTACGGCTGGCGTTAACAAAATTAAAACAGGAGTTTACCGATGAGCAAAATTAGTCATCATCCCAGCGATGAAATGCTGATGGGTCATATCAAAGGGGATATGCCTGAAACGATTTCGATTGCGATCGCTGCTCATACTCAATTGTGTAACAGATGCCAAACTAAAATTAACCAATTCACCACCATGATTGCAGCTAATTGTTGGCAACAACCGCAATCGGCTCAAACAGCAGATCAAGATTTTGATTCTATGCTCGACAGCATTTTAAGTGAAGAGCCTGAACTGTCATTTTTAACGACCCCAACCCCCACAACCGTGAAGGTTAATGACGACTGTTATGTATTACCGACCGCACTGTGCCGGTATAATCAGGCAAAATGGCAACAACTTGGCGACATCAGTCGGGCTCGCGTGTTAGCAGAACCCGGTGATATCAGGGCCAGTCTTTTACACATAGGTGCAGGCGGCTCTATCCCGAATCATACCCACAAAGGTTTTGAAATAACGCTGTTACTCGCGGGTAGTTTTGAAGATGAGATCGGCGAATATCATGCCGGTGATTTTATCTATCTAGATTCGCAACACGCCCATTCACCCATAACTAAAACTGGTTGTCTGTGTTATGCCGTGTTAAATGCGCCGATGCACTTTACTTCAGGGATGAGTAAAATGTTTAATCCTATCGGGCACTTATTGTATTAATACAAAAATACCTGCTCAGTGAGCAGGTTGAATAAATTAGCTTTACGCTTCGGATGGAACCAACTGCTCTATGTTATCACTCTTCTCCAGCATCTTGCGGATAACGAACGATGCCAGAAATGCTAGTGCGACCATGACCACCGCCAGCATTGTCAGCAGATTGAAATAATCGCCATATACCGTCTGCACGATCTCTTGCGTGATCACCTGACCTTTCTCAAGCGCGATAGAGGTTGAGAACACAGCACCAACGATACCACTGAGCGCGATAGCAACCGAGAACAGACTCACAGAGAAGTTCTCAATATGCTTAGGGGCAACAGACAAAATGAAGGCAACAACCATACTACCGACGATCACTTCTGCGAATGCCTGGAAAAAGTGAATAGCCAGGAAGACTTCAGGACGGATCACAACGTCGGTGCCAACGTTCATCACGGCAAGGGTAAGAATACCGAATGCGATGGCCGTTAGAATAAAGGCAAAACCGACTTTGGTCGCAGTGGTAAAGTTGATTTTACGCTTTTCCAATGCAGTAAATATCATTGCAATGACAGGTCCAGCCACAATACACCATAAAGGGTTCATCGCCATTGACGCTTCTGGCGCGATAGGAATAAACCCGAACAAGTCTCCACGCATGGTATTAATCGTGACCATCGTCATGGATGTCATCATCTGCCCGTAGTACACGAAGAAAGCGATAGCCAGCGCGGTCATGATAAGAATGGTTCCCATCCTCAATGCTTCAGCCTTTTCTGCTCTAAGCATCAATGAGACAAAGTAGCCAATCGCAATAATACCGATAGCGTAAACAATGTTCTGACCAATATCCATGTTAGAGAACATGAAGAATACCAGCCCTATCATTACCATAGATATGGCGATAAAAGCTGCCCAGTGCTTAAAAGATACTTTCTCTTTATCAATATCTGCACCAACGCTTACCAGCTTTTTATGCGAGATAACCAGGATCATAAATGCCAAAAATGCCATGACAGCAGACAACATGAAGCTGCCGTGAAAACCAATCGCCAGGACAAACATGGGAAATAAATACTGCCCCAAAAATGCGCCGATATTATTCACTGAGTAATTAACGGAATAACCATTCTCGAAGGCTTCCTGGCTGGCAAACGTACGCCGGTATAAGCTCGGATAGGAAGGCGACATCAAGCCTCTTGCGTAACTGGCCAATGCAATACCGACAAGACTTAACGGCACGTTTAACGTTGAGGCCCCTAAAACCAACAACACATAGCCGGTGGCAAAGCCAGCATAGCTGATGGTCAGAGAGCGGTATGCCCCCAAAAACTTATCTGCGATTAAGCCACCCGCGATAGCAAAGAGCGGCCCTATCGATGAAAACGCCCCCACCACCATCATAGTATCAGCTTCATTATAACCAAGATCTTCTAAGAAAAACCGGGTCAAAATTACCATCACACCATAAAAGGATAAGCCAAACATCATTTGACAGACCATCATGGATTTATTCAGTCGATTCCACATAACTGCACCTAATTTGTTAATGAATAGATAAAATAAAGTAAATACTCCATTACATTAACATTGATGGACTTTTCGAAATCAAGAGGATCGTCACAAAAGCTGACAATGTTGCATGGCATTTTCTTGTTGATTTAATTCAACTTTTTCATATCAAAATTTAAATCTGAGAACTTAATGTTCAGCAACATAATTCTCTGGCGGTGAATAGGTGTGAGGATAAACCTGATCGCTGAATGGCAGGAAACAAGGCGGGGGTAGCGTGAACTAGTCAACTCGATCTAGGGTAAAATGGCCTTAATCTCGGAAATACAAATCACCTAAGAACCACGCGTTACTTGCACCACATTGAATCAACTTAGCAAAAACGCACCAAAATGGTGCCATAATATGCCACGCCTTCAACCTTTCCACTGCAAAGCACTATAGCTGACACTATAATTACCACTGTTTGGTTACTCATTATCTAGCAGATAGTCTGGAATTTTCTTCATTTAACAAAGCTACATTTTAAAGAAATCCAAGTAATTTATTGTTATTACTCGTATTTTATGGGTATTTAAAATAAGCAGCTAATCAATAACAGCTTAGATATATAAATATCATCTTCTAACTAAATCATTAATTATCAAGTTGTTATAGTGAAAATTGTGTGCTTCACGCACTAGCGCCAGCCTAAGATAACACCAATAGACAAAATATACATATTCACAATATACGGCTTAACAGCCACCACGTTCGGAAAAGTAACAAATATGGTTCAGGATACAAAATCCACTTTTTATATCGCAATTAAAAAATTTCTAGGTGAGATCAACCCATTATTATTCTTTTATTTATCTCCTGTACCTGTTTATTTAATGAGCAACACCCTGCACTTTATTTTGATAGCGCAAAACAAATTTTTAAACCTTATTAATTGCGAATTAAATATATTTATATTGTTTATCTAAGGGGTAAAAAATATCGTCGCTGTAGAGATGCTAATTTTGGGTAGGTTTTGTAGCGGTCACCAGATTATATAAGTGCCGACGTTGGTCGGTATGCAGCGAGTAATCAGCCCGAAACAACGCATACACAAGTTATCCACCCATCAACATATAATAATTAAATTTATATAATTCATTTGTTTACACCTTAAAAAAATACATACCTTGTAACTTCTGATTTATTTTATTTATATAATCGGCTAGGACGGCAACAGGAAAATAGAGATAAAAGAGCATAATTAATTTCATTTTTTTCGTTGATTACTTGGCAATGCAGCCACAATTCTTACCACATGAACAGCAATCCACGGCCCATTGAACCAACATGGTGCATGCAAAAGGTAAAAACAACACAGAAATAAAGTAAGTCATTGATAAAAATACGTTTTAATATATGGGCATGTTAAATGCTTAGATTTATAGAGTAAACACACTATATACATCTATATTCACCTAGCTAGGGGTGATTATGGGAAATTTAATCTCACAATTCAGTTGAAAGAAAACACATTGTCCCGCAACGGATAGGTGTAAAAGGCTTCGTTGAGTGGGTAAATTTAAGTCCCATTTTCATAACATCAAATAAGCAAAAATGGCTTATTTATAGATAACTATCAATCATCTTTATCGAAGCAATGACTGAGAAGATAACGTACTGATAGGTAACTATTGTGCTGACGAATTTCCGTAACATATAAGGACATTAAATGAAAAAGATGACGCTATTATCATTAGCAATAATGTTGGCTCCAGGTTTGGCCTGTGCTGATAACGTAAAGGTATTTAAGTACTCTAATAATGGTACGCCAACTACATTCGATACCACGCAATCTGGCACTATGTACGCAAATACGATTACAACCGCAATTTACGATACGCTTTATGAGTATAAATACCTCAAGAGTCCGTATGAGCTAAAGCCAAATCTAGCTATCGCTATGCCGCAAATTTCTGACGATGGATTAACCTACACCATCCAAATAAAGCAGGGCGTTAGATATTCGGACGATCCCGCCTTTGCAGACGGCAAAGGGCGTGAAGTTATTGCTGAAGATTTTGTCTATTCTTTAAAACGTAATTTTGATCCGAAAAACCGTTCACAGGGGGCATGGTTATGGTCAGACAAAATTGTTGGCCTGGATGCCTGGAAAAAAGCAGGCTCGGATTACACTAAAGGGGTCGAAGGTTTAAAGGCACTGGATAAGTATACGATCCAAATCACCTTAACCAAGCCCTACCCGCAGCTGACATATACATTAGCAATGGGCTTTTCCGGTATAGTGCCAAAAGAGGCGGTTGCTAAGTATGGACGTGAGCTCTCTATCCATCCCGTTGGTTCCGGGCCATTCCGTCTTATATCCCATAACAATACCAAGACTGTTCTGGAAAAAAATCCAAATTACCGACATGAAACTTTTGATCTGGCAGCCTCAGGTTACGACCCTAAATTACAGGGCAACACAGGCATCGCAGCACTGGATGGAAAAACACTGCCGATAGTTGATCGCATTGAAGCAAACTGGATCAAACAGGCATCAGCACGCTGGAATTCATTCACCAAAGATGATGAGATTATTAATACGACACTGCAAAATGAACAAATTGATACCGTATTAAGCTCAAAAAATCCAGTAGCACTAAAGCCTGAATATGCCGCGAAATATAATTTCAAAGTCTCAACAGAAGCGGGTTTGGTCTATAACTTGTTTAATTTTGATGATGAAGATTTTGGTCATTCCGATGATCCTAAAACGAATACCCAAAACAAGGCACTGCGCTGCTCAATCATTAAATCATTTAACTGGCCACAACGCGTTAGTCGCTTTTATCTAGGATTGGGGACGGCTTATCCCGGCTTTATTGTTCCTGGTACTGATGGTTTCGATCCCAATATGGATAGCGCATCAATTACCCAAGACATCAGTGGCGCGAAAAAGCTGTTAAAAGAAAACGGCTGGACGGCACAAAACCTCCCTGTACTTTATTATCCAAGTGTTTCTAGTACCCGTAATAAGCAGTTCTTTGAACAGTTTAGGGGCAATCTAACCAAAATTGGCTATCCACGCAATAAGATCAAGTTTAAATCGTATGCCACCTTCGGTGATTTCAACCGTGATTTGAAAAAGAGCCAAACGCAAATAATGCCAATGGCCTGGGGACTGGATTACCCTGATGCAGAAAATACACTGCAGCTGTTCTATGGTCCAAACCGCTCGCCGGGCTCAAACAGCTCTAATTACAACAATCCAAAATACAATGCACTGTACGAAGAATCATCGGTAATGCAGCCAAGTCCTGAGCGTACTGCTATTTATCAAGAGATGAACGAGATGTTGGTGGATGACTGCGTGGGATTAGGCAGTTTCTCTCGAACCAGTATCGATCTGTGGCACAAATCAGCAGTGATGTGGCCACAAAAAAGTGTGATCGGAAATTACTTTAAATATGTAGATGTGAAATAGGACTTAAATAGCATGGAAACATTGCGATATTGCATTAGAAAACTGATTTATAGCCTGCCACTTTTGCTCGGGGTTACCTTGATCAGCTTTATCCTTATGGTCTATTTCGGCCCTGATAAAACGTATAGTTTATTGGGCCGTAATCCGACCATTGCAGAGATCAACGAAATCCGTCATCAGCTTGGTTATGACCAGTCTTTTTTTGTTCGGTATTTGGAGTACATGCACCAAGTTTTCACCTTTGATTTCGGTTATTCCGATTCAACGGGTGAAAAGGTGACCAGCATTTTAAGCAAGACCATTCCGGTCTCGCTTGCCTTACAGGCCCCCGGCTTTATTATCGGGCACCTTTTGGGGATCGGCTTAGCATTGCTTGCTGCTCACCACAGGGGAACGTTTGTCGATAAATTAGTGATGTCCTCATCAGTTGTGGGCATGAGCATTTCTTATTTGATCGTGATCATCGTAACGCAACTGGTCTTTTGTTCCAGCTACGGTCTGAATCTTTTCCCAGTCTATGGCTGGGAAGTGAATTCCTTCTCGAATTATGTTTACTACACCACTGTGCCGACTATCTCTGCGGTCTTTGTTGCGGTTGGCTATAATACCCGTTTTTATCGGGCAATCCTGGTTGAAGAGACAACAAAAGATCACATCCGAACAGCAAAAGCATTTGGCCACACGCCGACCACTATTTTGCTCAAGCATGTGCTGAAAAATGCGTTGATCCCGATCATTACCCGGATCATATTTTCAATCCCGTTTGTAGTGATCGGCGGTTCTTTGCTGCTGGAAAGCTATTTTGGCATACCGGGTGTTGGTTTGGTGACCTACGATGCGATTACAACGGGTGATTTACCTGTGTTAAAAGCAGTAATTGTTTTGGTGACTTTCCTTTTCATTGCTGTGATCAGTATTGTCGATGTGCTTTACCGAATGGTAGATCCGCGCATTTCACTCAAATAAGGTAATTATAATGTCAGAGATAATAAGCGGACAGGCCATGGGACTCGACAAGCCATTAAAGCGCGAGTCTTTGTGGACTAAGGCATTTAAAAAGTTTATTCACGACAAACTGGGAATGACCAGTTTTGTTGTTGTTCTTATATTTTTAGTGACCGCCATTTTAGTATGGTCAGGGGTTATTGCTCAAAATTGGGATCAGCTATTGGCTGATGGCCAAATGGGACCTAATTCAACATACTGGTTTGGTACCACGATAAACGGGCAGGATATATTTCAGCGCGCCATCTACAGCACCAAGACCGCCTTTGAAGTTGGTTTAATGGTGGCGATATTTGCCACTGTGATAGGCGCACTTGCTGGTGCTGTTACCGGTTATTTTTCGGGTACAGTGCTGGATGAATTTATATTGTGGATAATGAACAGTATTGACTGTATCCCGTATTTTTTGATGGTAGCGGCAATTGCTGTGGCGCTAGACGACAATCCCTACTCCATGCACATCGCGATGATGCTGGCCTTCTGGACCAGCACGGCCCGAGTGGTTAGGGGTGAGGTGATCAAGTTAAAAAACATGGAATTTGTGGAAGCGGCACATTCGCTAGGCGTCCCCGTCTATCGCATCATTTTTAAGCATCTGCTGCCAAATACGACACACATCATATTGGTTGATATGACCATACTCTTTATTACGGCGATCAAAAGCGAAGTGATTTTAAGTTTCTTGGGGCTGGGTATTAAAGACAGCATC
This sequence comes from Moritella sp., assembly GCA_047628235.1. GTDB lineage: Bacteria > Pseudomonadota > Gammaproteobacteria > Enterobacterales > Moritellaceae > Moritella. The sequence goes on along the minus strand of JBLHPA010000066.1, from coordinate 5,171 downwards.
AGCTGGGGCTTAATGATCTCGGAAGCCAGCGGGGAAGTGACCGCAGGCCATTTCTGCAATTTCTTCGCGGCATCAGGCCTGCTGTTTGTGCTGGTACTTGCTTTTAATATGTTCTCAGATTCACTGCAAGACGCGCTTGACCCAAGGACAGTTTAGTCATGAGTAATTTAGCTACTGATAATTTAGAAATAAATAGCCTAGATACAGAAAAGGCAGCTCCGATACTAATTGTTGATAACCTGACGGTTGATTTCACAACAGACAAGGGCACTGCTCGTGCCATTGACGGGATCAGTTTTCAAGTAATGCCGGGGGAAACCCTCGCGATTGTTGGCGAATCTGGTTGCGGAAAATCCGTCAGTTCCTTATCCATCATGGGCTTAGTCCCCTCCCCGCCGGGAAAGATTGTAGATGGCAGTATTAAGTTTAACAATCGTGAACTGATAGGGTTAAGTGAAAAAGAATATCGTAAAGTTCGCGGTAACGATATCTCGATGATTTTTCAGGAGCCAATGACGGCATTGAATCCGGTGTTAAAGATCAGCACGCAGATGGTGGACGTTATTCGTCTGCACAACAAAGTCAGCAAGTCGCAAGCCAAGGCGCGTGCGATCGAAATGCTGGAGACGGTAGGCATACCTTCACCGGAGAGTCGTATCAACGAGTATCCGCACCAGCTTTCGGGCGGTATGCGACAAAGAGTGATGATTGCAATGGCACTCTCTTGCGGACCTGATTTACTGCTGGCGGATGAACCGACAACGGCACTGGATGTCACTATTCAGGCTCAGGTAATGGCTGAAATGGTGCGTCTGCAAAAAGAATTGGGAATGGCTGTTATTCTTGTTACGCACGATCTGGGTGTGGTCGCAGAGTCTTGTCAACGCGTGGTGGTGATGTACTGTGGCCAGATCATTGAGCAGGCGCCGGTAAACGATATTTTTGCTAATCCCCAGCATCCTTACACTCAGGGCTTACTTAAATCTATCCCTGTGGTGAGAGAGGAAAAAATATCAAGACTGCCGACCATCGACGGCATGGTTCCGGATCTACTCCATTTACCATCAGGTTGCCGTTTTGCAGATCGCTGTCAATTCGCTGAAGACAAGTGCAGAACGAACAGACCCGAGTTGTCCGGCACAGCCACGCATCAAGTGGCTTGTTTTAACCCGATAGGAGATATGTAATGAGCGATGTATTACTTGAGGTTAAAGGTTTAAAAAAGCACTTCGTTGTTGGAAAAAACTTTCTGAAACGTCATCGTGCAGTCTGCAAAGCTGTCGATGATGTTAGTTTCACCATTAAAAAAGGCAAAACATTAGGGCTAGTTGGCGAATCAGGTTGCGGTAAGTCAACACTTGGACGCTGTGTACTGCGCTTGCATGAGATCACCGAAGGTGAAGTGAATTTTGACGGGGTGAACCTGTTCGATTTAGCGCCAAAAGAGTTGAAAGAATTACGCAAAGATATCCAGATAATCTTCCAGGATCCATTTGCGTCATTAAGCCCTCGAATGACTATCCATGATATTTTGCGTGAACCCTTGGATGTGAATAACATCGGCACCGAAGAAGAACGTGAAGCCAAGATTGCGGAAGTAATGAAAATCGTAGGGTTAAGACCCCCGGTTCTCAATCGCTACCCTCATGAGTTTTCTGGCGGGCAGCGCCAGCGCGTTGGTATTGCGAGAGCGCTGGTTTTAGAGCCTAAATTCATTGTTGCCGACGAGCCGGTATCTGCACTGGACGTATCGGTGCAGGCGCAGGTGTTAAACCTGATCGCCGACTTGCAGGAAACCAAGGGGATCTCTTTTCTGTTTATTGCCCATGATCTCGCCGTCGTGCAGCATATCTGTGATGATGTGGGTGTGATGTACTTAGGACGCATGGTAGAAAAAGCGCCAGCTGAAGTACTCTACAGAGAACCGAAACACCCGTACACCAAAGCATTGTTGTCGGCCATTCCGGTTCCGGATCCGACCTATAAATCGGACAAGATCCAGCTTCAGGGTGATGTACCGTCACAACTGGCTCCACCAAGCGGATGTACATTCAGAACGCGCTGCCCAGAAGCAACTGAACGATGCAAAAAAGAGGCGCCAATGACTAATGATGTCGGCGTTGATGGTGAGGAGCACCTTGTTGCCTGTCATCTGTATGCGTAACGAAGGGTAACTTGAAATGCAAAAAGCCAGCTCAATTGAGCTGGCTTTTTAACACTGGTGCGGTAGGAGAGACTTGAACTCTCACGTCCTTTCGAACACTAGCACCTGAAGCTAGCGCGTCTACCAATTCCGCCACTACCGCATATTTTTTAGTCACTTACGTGAATCTATGAAAAATATGCTACCCCTCTTTACCCAATATGACCACTACTTTATTGCATAAAACGCAGACCCTATCTTAATTGTATTAAAAATGAACAATCAAACTCGCCATTTTTAAACAACCATTCGCATGCAATCATTGCTCGGCTACAACCTCTCTTTTTGTCGCCAGTAATGCGAATAAACTATGCCGCTCATCAACCACAGCCTGCGCTTCTTGAATAAGTTGCTCCGCTAATTGCGGGTCATTTCGGGATATCTGGGTAAAACGAACTTCAGCCTCCATCAACTCTCGCACGGGACGTTTTGGTTTTTTGGAGTCAAGCACCAGACCAACCTTACCCGCCGCTACGCGTTGCGGATCAAAGCGATATAAAGGCCAGAATCCTGTTTCGGTCGCCAACTGCTGATGTTGCTGACTGAATTTCAGATCGTAACCATGCTCACCACAAGGGCTGTAAGCAATAATCAGGGAAGGGCCAGGATAGGCTTCCGCTTCTTTGATGGCCTTGATGGTCTGGTTCATCTGCGCGCCCAGTGATATTTGCGCAATATAGATATTGCCGTACATCATCATGCTGACACCCAGATCTTTGCGGGCCTGGCGTTTGCCCTGCGCTGCAAACTTGGCCACTGCACCGAGTGGCGTGGCTTTTGACTGCTGCCCACCAGTATTTGAATAACACTGAGTATCCATCACCATTACATTGACATTATGCGGCTGACTCAATACATGGTCGATACCACCAAAGCCAATGTCATAGGCCCAGCCGTCTCCGCCCACCAGCCATACTGATTTTTCCACCAGATAGTCGCTGAGTGCGACAAGTTCTTTGGTATAAGCACTGGGTAGATCCTGTAAGGCCACTTTCAGCGCCTCAACGCGATCGCGCTGCTGTTGTATCTGGTTCGCATCGTTTTGCTCTGCGTTTAAGATTTCGTTGACAAGTTCTGGTGCAATATTGCCCTTTTGTGCCAACAACAAACGTTTCACCTTCGCCTGCAAACTGTCGACAGACAAGCGATAGCCAAGCCCAAATTCGGCATTGTCTTCAAACAGGGAGTTTGACCAGGCCGGTCCACGTCCTTCACTGTTCACGGTGTAAGGTGTTGTCGGTAAATTACCGCCATAAATCGAGGAGCAGCCCGTCGCATTGGCAATGAGCAGACGATCACCAAACAGCTGGGTTAAAATTTTAATATACGGGGTTTCACCACACCCAGAGCAAGCCCCTGAATATTCAAACAGGGGTTGAATAAGCTGGGAGGTTCTAACATCAAGCCGGGTCATTTCACTGACCTTCTTCTCAGCGAGCCCAAGGAAGAATTCATATTGCTCCCGCTCCTGGACAAGGTGTTCCAACCGCGGTTTCATGTTGATCGACTTAATTTCTGGATACTGCCTGTCCTTGGCCGGGCAGACTTCGACACATAACTGGCAACCGGTGCAGTCTTCAGGCGCTACTTGCAGGGTATATTTTTCCCCTTTGTAGTCCCGCGATTTCACATCCAATATTGGCAAACTTGCAGGGGCATCGACGATACTTTCTGGCGATACTATTTTTGCCCGAATAGCCGCATGGGGGCAGACCACCACACACTGGTTACATTGGGTACACAGCTCGGGTCGATCCCAGATAGGGATTTCACTGGCGATATTACGTTTTTCCCACTGCGTGGTGCCCGTCGGCCAGGTGCCGTCAACCGGAAACGCGGACACGGGCAAGCTATCCCCCTTGCCCGCAATCATGATTGCTGACACGGTTTTCACGAAATCCGGCGCATCAGCAGACACTGTCGGCGGCATGCCATAGTCTGTGGTGATGTGATCGGGGTAGTTGACCTGGTGAATACTGGCGATGGTCAGGTCTACAGCACGGCAGTTATTATCAATCACCGCTTGCCCTGCTTTGCCATAACTGTTTTTGATCGACGCTTTAACTAAGCAAGAAGCTTTATCAACGGGTAGTACCTCAGCCAGGGCAAAAAATGCCATCTGCATAACGGTGTTAATACGCTTGCCTAAACCGCAATCCCGTGCGATCTGGGCGGCGTTGATAACATAAAATTTGGCATCAAGCCGGATAATGTCAGCCTGCAGTTCTTTCGGCAGATGCTGCCAAATATCACCACCGGTAAAGGGGGCATTTAATAACAGGGTGCCGCCCGCTTTCAGGTGCTCGGTGACCAGATAACGGTTCACAAATTCAAACTGATGGCAGGCAACAAAGTTAGCATTCTCGATGAGATAAGGTGATTTAATCGGTGTCTTGCCAAAACGTAAATGGGAAATGGTTAAGCCACCCGCCTTTTTAGAGTCATACACAAAATAACCCTGTGCGTGCATTCCTTCTATCGCGCCAATCATTTTAATCGAGTTTTTATTTGCACTGACCGTACCGTCTGAGCCCAGGCCATAAAAGAGTGAACAAACCCGGTCAGCAGGCACGATTGATGACGCTATTGTCGCCATTTTTTTGACCGGTAATGACAGGTGAGTAACGTCGTCAACAATACCCACGGTGAAATGACGTTTGGCTTCTGCCAAGAGGCACTCATCAAAAACAGCTTTCACACAGGCCGGGGGAAACTCTTTAGAAGACAGACCGTAGCGCCCACCAATGATGCGCGGGATCTCAGTTCTGCGGCCATCCGCCTGCGCTTCAATAAAGGCAGTTAACACATCTTGATACAGGGGTTCGCCGATGGCGCCCGGTTCTTTGGTTCGGTCTAACACCGCAATTTGCGTGACCGAGGTGGGCACTACTGCAATTAAATGCTCAATGGAAAATGGTCGATAGAGGCGTACCCGCACCATGCCGACTTTTTCCTCTAACGAGAGCAG
>JBLHPA010000065.1:0-14992 GCA_047628235.1 Moritella sp. | reverse complement strand
GATTCGATATTCGCAGCTGGGATGCTTGTCAACGCTTGCAAAGTAATTTCGAAGATGTGATCCCACATCTTCGCGCAATTGACTTCGATCTAAAGAATGGCTTTCCATTAACTGAGTTCTTCCTCGCCAGTGGCATCACGTCAGTGTTAGTCGTAGAAGGCGATCCTCCGCAAGATCTGTCCCATCGAACCTACCGCAATACTTCATGTGAACTGATCAGAATTATCAAAAAAGAGCTGCCAAATATGAAGGTCTATGCAGCCATAGATCAATATCGTACCAGCATGCGTAAAGAACTCGATTATATTCATGATAAAGTCGATGCAGGCGTCGATGGTTTTTTTACCCAGCCGTTTTTTGATTTGAATTTACTCGAGCTGTATATGGACATGCTACAAAACGTTGAAGTATTTTGGGGCATGAGCCCAATTCACAGCGTCACCAGCCAATCCTACTGGGAAAACAAAAATGACGTAGTTTTTCCAAGCGACTTTGAAGCAACAAAAGAATGGAATATTAATTTTGGTCGCGCCATGATCAATAAAATAAAGTCAAAAGGTGATAACGTTTATTTTATGCCAATTCGAGCCAATGCAACTGAATATCTGGCCTCGCTATTAGCAGATTAACACTTTCTATTATTAGCCTAACAATGAACTACTGCTAAACCTTCTGATGGAGCAAGCCCTTAGATGGTTTATTTTATTGCTTCAATTTGGCGCAATAAATCATCCACCTTCTCGTTGAGCTGAGTAAATTTATCCCCATCGATACCAGTGATCATGGAATAGGCTCTATTCATCAATTTTTCTAAGCTATTGAGGGATATATATTGCTCCGATGTATGTAATTTAAAGGCATTGTCAACGTCTTTACCGCGGGACAGTAGCTCTTCAAAAAATGTCGATGACTTCTCACCCGCAATAACCAATTCATCCATACTATTACTGTAAGCACCTAGCCCCGCCAACCAGATCTGCCTGACAAAATGCATTTTACTGGCCAATGCGACGGAGGCATAATTAACGTGTTCCCCCTTATACAGACCGTCATAATCATGGTATGCATATAGCGCATTAGTGACAACGCCAGTACGCCTGTCTGATTGTTTATTTTTAGCTATGTTATTATCATTTGTAACTGCATCATGATTATCTGCATCGCCGTTTTTATGCTGAAACATCTCAGGATCCATCCAGTGATAGTAAGAATTACTAAGCATAGATACTATCACCGAAAACGAGTACCAAATTTGACATGCTGTGATCGTCACAGCAAAATAAAATCGAACTACAGGTACTCTTATTCATCACGATGATAAAGCAAATAACTTACTGAGGTATGCTGCGATATCTTCAATTTGCGCTGCAGTCACCGTGTGCTTAGCTGGATAACAGGTATATTCAGGTTGATAACCCATAGTCTGCAAATAACTTTTTGCCTGCCTGCCCAACGCTTCTGGAACAACAGGATCGACACTGCCATGGTAAACATGAATAGGCAGTTGCTTGTTACAGGTATGCCTCTTGATACTTGCGTGGGTAGCAAAATAACTAGACATCACCAATAAACCCGCCAGTGGTTGCTCAAAAGTCAGCGCCGCTTGATAGGCAACAGCACCTCCTTGAGAAAAACCGGCAATAATAATACGAGAACTGTCGATTCCCCGCGCGATTTCTCGCCTGACCAAATCCTGTATGCTATCGCTGCTTGCAAGTAATCCGGGAAGATCAATTTTACGCTCGGCTGACATATCCAGAATGTCATACCAGGCTGGCATCCGGTAACCCCCATTGATGGTGACCGCGATCTTGGGGGCATGGGGGAAAATATAACGAACTTGAACATTATCCGGTAGCTTAATCATCGTGGCAACGGACGCAAAATCATTGCCATTAGCCCCGAGTCCATGCAGCCAAATCACGCTGGCATTTACAGTCCCACTGGGCTCTATCGCTATACAAGGTAAATAGTTCATTACTTTTCCTTTTGATCATTTATTCCAGCCTTAATTATACTTAAACAACCTCAACATGCGAGATCCTGATACGATCCCTGTATGTGGGTATCGTATAATTTCACAACGAAATAACGATAAAAATACCAACTCACAATAAAGTCGTTATAATGTGTCGGTTATCTTTATTTATAGTGAGTTATTTGATGAAAATTTGTAGTGTTGAACTGACGGGCAATGAGGTAAACCTAAGTTTACTTTCTCTCAAAGCAGGTATTTTTGAAATTATTGAATGTCGTAAAAGAAAAATTACTTTAACTAGTTCAACCGAGTCGTTTCAAATACGCCAGTTTTATAAAGAATTTACTCAGCTTATGACTGACTATCAGATAGAACAGGTTGTGATAAAAGAACGCATAACGAAAGGAAAATTCAGCGGTAGCGCCACCAGTTTTAAAGTCGAAGCCGCTATCCAATTAATCGACGCTGTAACAGTGACGATGGTATCTCAAACTTACTTCAAGCAACTGCTGCAAGACCATCCTATTCTCATTGATTTTTCTGAGACTGGATTGAAGAAATTCCAAGAAAATGCCTTTAATTTAGGCTGTATATTCTTGAATGAAAAAGCGTCACACGACAGCGCAGAATAATCGCGAGATTTGTCCGGCTTACACAGGCTGTGTTCCTGATATAGCCGGTCATAACTATTATTTATTACCTGACAACTATTGTCATTTAAAATCTGAGCACTATTGTAACTTAATGCTCAGGAAACAGTTCTGGTTGTAGTTTGGCTATTTTAGTTTGAATTAGCGCTGGCACAGGGACTTTCTTGTGCGCTCGATAATCAACAAAAACAATAACGCCATCACCTTCCGCAACAACTCTCTGCAAGGTATTACTCCATACCGCGTATTTCATTATTAGTTTGTGCTCCGTAATCTCTGCTATTACAGCACCAATTTTAATGGTATCAGGAGCTTTTAGCGGCGCTTTAAAACGACAGCGGGTTTCGGCCAAAATAGGGCCGATTGCATGTTCCTGCATATATGCCATTGCATCTATCTGTTCAAAATAACCGATGCGCGCCTGCTCAAAGTAACGAAAATACATTGTATTATTCACATGGCCAAAAGCATCCATGTCCCCCCAGCGTACGAGGTCATCAACAATGATAGGGTATTGCTTAACAAACTTATCCATAAAAACCTGCCTTTTACCAATTGTATAAAATAGCTGATCATTCTTACTGGTGAAAATTAACGCTAACTGTGTTGTCAATTTTACAATTAGAATAACTAGTTACGGCAATTAACGCCTTATTATCATCAATTTTTCCTGCGTAATAATAGATCACATACTTAGCACAATAGGTATTAATCCATTAATATCAACCACAATCCTGTTCTTTCCACCTAAACCGATAGCTTTAGAGTAGCGGTCCAAAACGAGCAATGATAGGATTGTGATCAGACGATTCTGTCGTATAAGAAGAGGCGCTTAACTGACGCATACCACTGAAGAACATATCATCCAGTGGGTGACCAAATGAGGTTATTCTCTCATCCTGCTGATAGGTTAATTTCTGCAAATTAGCCATTGCTGTCACCTCAAGTAATCGATTTACCCGTTTATTTGTCCACGTATTAAAATCGCCAGCCATGAGCACGGGGCCTTTATGTTGGCTGATCACAGCAATGACACCTGCCAACTGTTGGTTAAATTCATCAATCCCCAAAGTAAAGTTGATCAGGTGCATATTCGCAACCAGTAACGGTTGATCACTACCAGCCCAGGAGAAATAGGTAATTAACGATGATTTAGGAAAGCGAAGCCAAGGTTCAGTCACTGTTTGCTTGCACGCTTTGAGCGGTGCAACATTGCTTACAGTTAACACACCGATTGGTTGTTCATAGATGCTGAAAGCTTCAACTTGGGTCCAACTCAAAGCATATTGTTGAAATAATTGCAGTGGTAAAAAGCTGAGTTTTGCTTCCTGTAAGATAAGTAGATCATGACTTGCTGCAAGCTTAGCTAGCTCGAGCTGCCAGTTTTCACCTGCTTGCTTATAAATATTCCAGTCTGCCACATTAAACTCTGCGGGCAATTGCTCAGCTTGACTATCGGTACTGGCATTACTGGAAAATAGCGGGCATGTTGCGGCTGCATCAGTCACAAACCAGCTTGATTCATCGTCCCAACCTTGCGCTTCAACCGTTTTCCAAGAAGAATTTAACCTGGCCTCATCCGGAATATCAAAACACCCCGTCAGAAAAATAAATAACGTTATAATTACAGCGAAACGAGAACAGGTATAATTCATATTGATGCCACAGATTCAAAATTTTCTTATTATACGTAATAAAATAGAATTAATTCAAAGTTAATAGCCATATATTCCAAAAAAAAACGGTTAAACCTATGATTAAATAAAAAATAGTGATAACAGCCCAGAGAAATGTGTCTCGCACCCGCATCTCGCTGATGGCTAACTTAATAGCCATCAACTGTCATCGGATAATTACGCGACAAGTCCCAGCATAGACAACACCTGAAACGTCACCACACAAATAGCAAATAACATAACAATCAGCATGCGCGAGTAACCCCCTGTTACCGTAAAATCTGCTTCGGGCATTTTATGACGCGCCTGAAAGGCTAAAGCCACCGGTGTAAATACCGCAAACACAGCCGCTGCAAAACCCGCATAACCAATTGCGTAAATAAACCCATTAGGGAATAGCACACCGCCAACCATAGGCGGGACGAAAGTGAGTAAAGCGGTTTTGCTCCGCCCTGCGACAGTATTATCAAGTTTAAGCAGGTCAGTTAAAAAATCGAATAGTCCTAGAGCTACTCCTAGAAAAGAGGTCGCCACGGCAAAGTTAGCAAATAACTGCAGCATCACGGCAAGCGTAGAGCCCGATACCGCCGCCTCCAATGCACCCACCAAGGCACCCATATTACCACCCTTGGCAATAACGTCGGTGAAACCTTCCCGACCAATAACAGTAAAGCTCGCCAGTAACCAGATAATGTAGATAGTTAGCGCCAGCAAACTGCCATAGCGGATAGAGTTCACAACTTTACCGCTGTCTTTTTGATAATACTTAACTAGGCTTGGGATGTTAGAGTGAAAGCCAAAACACACCATCAATGATGGTATTGCAGCCCAACTATAAGGCAGGCGCTCGCTCATTTGGGCAAAAGGCTGCAACAATGACAATTCAGAGCCATTAAGCAGGGTAAACATGGCAATACAGAAAGTGATAACCATCCCGCCCAGCATTACAGAGGTAAAACGATCAACCGCCTGAGTACTAAAGCTAACAATTAACCCAAGCAGCGTTGCAAAAATAAAACTGCTAAGCGATTGATCAATACTGATACCGAATCCTGACTGCAAGCTATGCCCTAACATGGATCCCCCGCCTGAAATATAAGCATAGACAAGGATATAGCTCACAAACAAAACCGATAAACCATTGAGTAATCGCAATGCCGGAGACAATAAAGCCTTCGTCATCGTGTCAAAATTCACTCCATGTTTAAATTTTTGATTTGCCTCAAGCAGATACAAAGCAGAGCTATACATGCAATACCAGGAAATACAGAGGAACAAAATAGCCCAACCAAACCACATGCCCGAGGTTAATACTGGCAACGAAAACATACCCGCACCAATACTGGTTCCGGTTATGATAAATATCCCTCCGAGAGAAGATACCTGCGTGCCTTGATTGAGTGTCGTGACCTCAGACATAAATTTACTTCCTAGTTAATAATGTTTGTAATAATGTTTTTTCTGCAACGCTCATCGCTTTCAAATTGTTTGAACCACGGGTGATTGTCGCAATACTTATTTTGTGTTCTTTCGCTATCTCTCGCTGCGACTTCTCGCCTGACAATAGTTCTTTATAAACCAAAGTCCGCCCATTAATTGCATTGAGTTCGTCTGCTGACAGAAGCAGGGGAAGAAGCAGTGAAAAATCATCAGTATTAGCAATTTTACCAAGTAACTCAGATATCATCGATTTAAATCCAGTCATATGTGTCGTAATTACGTAACATTACAGCAGTACACGCAATCCTTACAAGCTTTATTTATATTAATTAACTAAAACCTGAACTACAGTGCCTAATATTGATAAAACAAATACATAGGTAGTATTAAGTATTAATTCAAAAGAAAATCTAAAAACACAATATAATCAGGCAATCGGTTCGCTCCGTGTAAATAGGCACAAAAACTGATAATATCAAGATTAATTACCGTACGAGTTTCCTAACATGATTAACCAGATGTCCATTCTTCGCTCTACCATTCATCCCGATGTTAATATCCCTCATAACAATTTTCAGCGCCTTGCTACTCGGGGCATAATTACCCAAGGCACCGATATATTACTTATTTTTACTTCACGCTATCATGATTACAGCCTACCCGGTGGTGGTTTAAACCAAGGAGAAGATATTGTCAGCGGCCTGCTGCGGGAAGTCGAAGAGGAAACTGGCGCTCAAAATATTCACAACATAGTACCTTATGGGATTTATGAGGAGCTACGCCCGTGGTATAAAAGTGATTTTGATGCAATTCACATGGTATCTTACTGTTTTACCTGTGAAGCAGATAGGCAACTCGGCACACCAAGACTAGAAGAAAACGAAATTAGAAATGGTGTCAGTGCCTTGTGGATTAACATTCATGCCGCCATTGAACACAATCTCGAAGTGATCGCTGGCAACCCTAAAGCCGGATTATCTATTGAACGAGAAACCTACCTATTACAAAAAATTGCCCAAGAACTTATCAATAAATAGAAAACATCAATTAAATCAGTGATTTTTTGGTTTATAATCAAGTTCAGTCCAATGCTTTATAACTAAATAGGCCCTTGCGGTAAAGATAACTTGATCAGTTGATTAAAAATTCTAATTCTTCCACGTATAACTTGTCCTATATCAACCGTTTTTTCTATAATGATGGTAATAAAAGGGCAAGATAATGAAACTACTGGTGAAGCAAAATGTAGGAGATATAAATAGAGACCACTTAAAAATAGTAGGTAATGTTGTTACCTTCTTACAAAATAACATCGCCGGTCTCGAATTTCTCCCCTTGCACCTAGATGAAGATCAGGATGATTATCAACAATCCTTTCAACAACGGACTGGTATAATCTTTACCCCTGCAAATTACCGCCACTACCGTCTGCGTTTACTTTCTGTTGTTGACGCGTTGCTTTACATTCATACATCAGCAAATGACAGTGATGCTTACGAGCTTTCCTACAATCTGAGTGCTATTCATCCTAAGCCTGTATTTTTTGCCGTATGGCGCGGCGCGCCAATTAAGAGTCCTCTATTAAAGGAGCTTGATCAAGATTATCCGGTAACCTATTGCCAATTTAGTCATCCGAAAGAATTACTAGAAGGGTTTAAGTTATTTCTGCAAAAAAACGGCGAAAAAGAGTGCGTGGAACACGAAGAAGAACAACTATAATTTCTGCCGCAGGCCACAGCACAATAACCAATATAATAATATAAATGCGGGTTAATTCGAATCAAACGTATCATACTAATTACTGCTGAATATATTTTAAATATAATAAATTCAACGTATTAGATGGAATTAAACGATATTTTTTCATACGTTTGTTGATGTAAATGTCTAAATCAATCGGCACGTAATGAAACTCGTAATAAAACATTAGTAATGGTGAAATAAGTGAAACTGACAACATATACAGATTTTGGTATCCGCACATTAATGTATTTAGCCACCCTACCAAAAGGTACTAGGTCGAGCTCTGCTGATGTTGCAAATATCTATCAGGCATCAAGAAACCACATTGCCAAAGTGATTGCTCATCTTTCTTCACTCAACTATATTGATTCATCGAGAGGAAAAAATGGCGGTATTTGGTTAACCAGAGCAGCCCATGAAATTAATATTGGCCAACTCATTAGAGAGTTAGAAGGCAACTTAGAAGGGGTTGATTGTGAAGCCACGAATTGCAGTTTGGTGCCTGTCTGCCAGCTTAAAAAGGCATTAAAAACAGGCGTTGAAGCTTTCCTTGTCGCTTTAGACCAATATTATCTATCGGATTTTCTCACCAATAGCGAAGAACTTGAATCATTATGGTATGTGAATTTGCCCTAATTAATAATCACAACATTGTGACCTCACTGCACAAATAAACATTTTGGTAAATATCCTTCACCCCATTGTGCAGCACTTAGTTTCATCAACTACCATTCAATTTAGAAACAAACTCTTTTAGACATGGAAGTTGAGTCATGAAAATGCCAACCTATATTTGTACGCCCATTATCCGTTTTAGCATTGCTATGTTTAGCTTGTCAATACCATTACTATCAACCTCCGCGTTGGCTGAAAAAGTTAATAATAACGCTATTGCAAGATCATCCGCTATTTTCACACTAAAATCCGACACCACAGCTAAAACGCAAAATAATATCATCAAAACAGCCCACTTTTATGGTGCGACAGTCCGTTACCAGTACAATTATGCACTGAAGGGGTTTTCGCTGTACTCAACGCCTCAGATTAATAAACAATTAGTTAAGTTATTTCCTGAAATAACTCACATTGAAAAAAACCGCGTTATCAGACTAATGAAACAGCAGATTACGTTACAGCAAGGCACAGCTAAAAAAACAGGACAAAACACCCCATGGGGCATTAATACTGTTGGCGGTGGAAGTAACGGCAAAGGTTTGACGGCATGGTTGCTTGATACCGGAATTGATAGTCAACATGCAGATCTAGAAGTAAATACCAAGTTAGGTATTAACTTCGTTTCTGCTAATCCTTCATTTGAAGATGACAATGGTCACGGCACACATATAGCGGGGATCATCGGTGCAAAAAATAACAGTATTGATGTTATCGGCGTAGCTGCAGGAGCAACTCTCGTTCCGGTAAAGGTACTCGACAGTAAAGGTGAAGCGACAATCGATACATTACTTGCCGGTATCGATTATGTAGCCAAGCATGCACAACCGGGCGACTGCGCCAATATTAGCCTAAACACTTCGGGATTATCAAATAGCCTAGCGTTAGCATTGAAAAATACGGCTGATAACGGTATAAAGTTTTCAATAGCAGCGGGAAATAGTGCCGCAGATGTAAATAATTACACTCCTGCAAACATCAACCACAACAATATTTACACTGTTTCGGCCATTGATAATAATCATCGGCGAGCAAGCTTTGCTAATTATGGTGATAGCGTAATCGATTATTACGCACCGGGTGTTAATATAGAATCAACCCAAATAGGAGGAGGAACCACGGTCTACAGCGGTACCTCAATGGCGGCCCCACATGTCTGTGGCTTACTCATTTTAGATAGGTTAACAGCCGCGTCAAATATAGCCTCTGTGAAGACAAGTTATTTACATTAAATATTTGACGTCTGGTTCTGTCAACGAGGACTCAGTTCATCAACTCTTGTAACGGTTAGGGAACATTAATGCTTTAATCTACTTTAAGCTCTCATTCTTGACAAAAAATCATCTCAGCGGCAATGTAGTCATAGACTAATTTAATGTGTGGGTCTACTTTGGACTAGATCGATTAATATATTTGCTAAATAAAGGATGATTTGAGATGGCTTTCGATGTAAAAATACAAATAAAGAAAAGTTTTACCGTTCCTGCTGATATCAATACAGTTTACCAACTCTTAGCTGATGTTCCGGCATCCACTAGCCACTTTCCAGATCTTGATAATCTAATTGAAGAGGCAGCTAATACCTATCGTTGGGAAATGAAAAAACTAGGGCTTGGTCCAGTTAATTTACAGACCATTTATGCCTGTGAGTATTTATGTAATGAAGAGAAAAAATCGGTTACTTGGGAACCACGTAATACCTTAGATAATAATGCAATCGTATCCGGTAAATGGATCATAAAAGAGAGTGTAAGCGGTTGTGATATAACTCTACTGACAGATGCGGTAATGACAATACCACTCCCAAGCCTAGCAGGTATCGCTTTAAAACCCGTAGTGAAAGCTGAGTTTGAAACACTCACAGTTAGGTATATTAAAAACCTATCTAAAACATTATCAAAAATAGAAAATAAAGTAACAGCCTAGCATCTTTGCTTGCGAGATAGTCATCTGTCTAGACCTGGATTTTGATCGCTTGATCCAGGTTTACGAGCGTAAAAAATAAACACTTAGTTCTGAATATCAAAGAATCATAAAAAAACCTCAATATACAGCGCAAAGCAAAAAAATAAGCATACCGCCCCAAGACAAGACAACCTGACAGCATAACAATCTGCTATTAAATTAAAAATCAGATTAAACCAGCACTCCTGACTATCCTTTAGATGAATATTCCAAATATAACCCTTATATAGGCTTTTTTAATATGCTATTAGTATATACATAACAATATATATACAACCCCGGATGGGACTATGACAAACACTACAATAAATAGTCGCTGGTCAAGCGAATTTAAATATATCTTAGCTGCTTCAGGCGCTGCGGTTGGTTTAGGCAACCTTTGGAAATTCCCCTATATAATGGGAGAGAATGGCGGTGGTGCATTCGTACTTGTTTACCTATTCTGTATCCTACTGATCGGTATCCCGGTGATGATGGCAGAAGTAATGATTGGTAAACGTGAACGAACATCACCAGCTAATGCTTCCGCTGGTGTAGCGAAAGAGTCAGGAAGCTCTGGAGTTTGGTCTCTGCTCGGTGCTTCTGGTGTGATTGCAGGTTCACTCATTTTAAGCTTCTATATTGTCATTGCAGGTTGGGCAGGTGCCTATATTTACTTCGGCATAAACGGTGACTTCCTGCCTGGTGTCGACGAAGCAATTACACACAAAGATCAAATTGGTCAATTATTTAATGGTTTGATAACTGATACTACACAGCTGATAGTATGGGCTTCGATAACCATAGTTGCAGCTATGCTAGTATTGATCCGTGGTGTTAACGCGGGCCTAGAGAAAGCGGTTACTTACTTGATGCCAATGCTATTTGTGCTATTGACCATCATAATGATTTATGCTGCAGCGACAGGTGATTTCGGTGAAGCGGCACAATTTATGTTTTCACCCGACTTCTCCAAGCTATCAATTGATGGCGTCCTGACAGCACTGGGACACGCATTTTTCACTCTTAGTTTATCATCAGGTATTATGATGGTTTACGGTGCATACCTACCAGAAGGAACATCTATCGCTAAAACTTCTATCTGGATAGCAATAATGGATACCGCTGTTGCACTTATTGCCGGCATGGCCATCTTCCCTATCGTATTTGCTAACGGAATGGAGCCTTCGGCAGGACCTGGGTTACTGTTTGTATCGCTACCGATCGCCTTTGGTCAAATGCCGCTGGGATCTCTATTTGGCACCCTATTTTTCATCATGGTTACTTTTGCTGCATTTACTTCAGTGATCGCATTGCTTGAATCACCCGTTGCATATTTAAATGAACGTACCGGTTTATCACGGGCTAAGGCGACCGTCGTTGCAGGCTGCAGTATTTGGGGCTTATCACTGCTAACTGTATTTTCATTAAGCGGGGCGCCTTGGGCACAAAATGTGGTAATGGACCTAAACTTTTTTGATGCACTGGATAAGCTAACCGCAAACATTATGCTGCCACTGGCAGGCTTGTTTACCGCTATTCTTGTGGGTTGGATTGTTAAAGATGATATCACTCGGGAAGAGTTTGCATTACCAGAACTAGCGTACAAAGCGGTTATGTTTTGTCTCCGTTATATATCACCACTCGCTATTTCAATTGTATTCTTACAAGCTGTTGGCTGGATAAGCCTTTAAGTCAGATTAGCCAATGTAAAAGGGAGAAAAAGGCTTCTTATTTTGAAGCCTTTTTCTAACTCACTGTATTAACCAAAAATAGCCCGGAGTAATTGCACCACTTCAGTCGCGCTTTTCCCCTTTTCTACCTCTGCAATCATAGAGTCTCTTTTACTTTGCAAATATGCCGGTAACTCAGGATCAGCTAAGATCCGATCGACGGCTTCAATAGCACTTTCTTTGCTACGTTTTTTACGCGTAACCCCCGTCGTTTTACTTGTGGCACTGCGGGATGAAACTGGCTTATTTTTAAGTTTTAGATAATTAGATTTACTCGCAAAATCTTCTTCTACAAAGAAAAAAAGATCAAATAGGATAGCCCTATTTTGCCATAACTCAAGTTCAACGGCGTCTTCCGGCTGCGCCGACTTGTGCCACGGTTGGCGATGTATTGCCTCAATGATATCAAACCAATAACGAGAGAAATCAGTGGCCGTCAGTTTCACTAGCCCGAAACCTTGGCATAACGCATCAACTTTTGCTGATGTTAATACCATAAACATATCTGGTCTACGCATAGCCAGTAATCGAGTTGCAGCAAATAAGCTTGGTTTGCCTTTTTCTAAACAAGAAAAAGCAGCGGTATATAGAGCAACAAATTCATTGTAATCAGCTTCAGTTACCTCGCCTTCTAGGGGTATGGCGGCAAGTGCATTATCAAAAACAGCTGGTGAGTTTTGTAATAATTCATGAAAAGCTTTAGCGCCTCGCGTACTGCCAAAAAGTTCAACATCAAAATTAAACTTAACCGGATCATGGGCGGCTAAATGTTTACCAGAAAATGCCAGTCGTTCAGTATCAGACATATCAGACAATAAATTATTGCGTAATGAACCGATATAACTTAGCAGACGTAGGCGTTCAACCAGAGCTTGCCGTTCACTTTTCTCCAGAACAAAATTTTTAAAAAATGGCCACGGTGTAATACGTGATGTTTTTACCTGTCGACAAGTGATAGATTTAGCTAATAATTGTAACAATTTTTGTAGAGGTTTCTCTAGACGAGTATCTAAAAGCTCCATGTTAATGCCGTATCTGGCATGGTGATATAATTCATTACACCAACCAAGAAAATCAGTTGGTCGCTCAATTACTTTAACAGCCATTAAATTCAAGCCAATTTCAGTAACATACTCTACTATTTGGTCATACTGTATAGTTTCAATATCAGACAAGCGCATATTCTGCGGGGAAGTAATAAATTTTATCATTAAAGCGTTATTCCAATCTAGGTTCTAAGTGCAGTTTACTGTGATTATATATCCTAACTACTTCAATAATACGAGTTTCATTAGCTGAATACTGCATCTTAAAGTGGCCTGATTATAATTATAGACTTTACGGTTTATTTATAAACCTATACTTAACTAATTTATCAAATAAGATATTCCCTGTGCCTAATTGCTTAAAAAGTAATTGACCTTTTAAACGCTGATATCTAAGTTTATCAATATAGATAACCTTGGATCATTAACTAAATGAGATAAACAGCTAAATGAGGCTTACAGATAGGGTAATAATGTAAATGCCGCCAGCCTTAATTAGTGATTAGTAACGTGAACGTTTTTGATTTTGTAATTTAAGCTGATATTAGCGAATATAAATTCACTTTGAGTAAAAATCAGTTCCATTCATAGGGAAATAATCAGATAATAAAATTATCTGATTATTATAGCTGAATAGAATGCTCAATATGTTTTCCCCAATTTTAAAGTCTCAGCGCATCGGTGTGGTTGGTGGCGGTATAGCAGGCAGTACGATTGCACTTCGTTTAGCTGAACTTAACGTCAATGTCACCCTATTTGAAGAAGGGACAAGTTTAGTTAACGGTCCTCCTGTTTGCCACTTACATGCTGGTGGCAATCTCTATCCTGAAATATCTGATGCGCAATGTTTAGCACTATTAGAACAATCCATTGCTACCATCAAGGTATATCCACATTGTATTAATAGACGACCGACCGTCATTGCAATACCAGAAAGAAATGATGGTAATGTAGAGCAACTCTTACCTCGACTTCAGCTGTTGCAGCGACATTATCAGCAACTTATCGATAGTGATCCGGGTAATCAAGTAATAGGGAAACCAGATGAATATTACAAACTATTCAATCGTGCTGAAATTGAACACCTAAGCCAAAAAATTCAATCTGATAAAATCAATAAATTAGATGATTGGATGATACCACTTGCTAAAACACTTGATCTGAGCACAGTCAAATTCCCCCTCCTCATGGTACAGGAATATGGCCTTAGCCTATTTCGTATCGCAGCAAGCTCTGAGCTTAGCCTTAGCGCATCAGCAGCCTGTACACTGCTAACAAATAATAAAGTAACAAAGCTAAAATTAACGCAAGATAGTATTTGGAAGATCACCCATACAGAAAATGGCAAAGAATCCACCACTGAGGTTGATTATTTAATTAATGCCTGTGGTTATCGCACTGGAGATATCGACGATATGGCGGAGACTCCAAAGCAGCGCATGGTGGAGTTTAAAGCGGCCTATATTACCCAATGGCAGCAAAGTGAGCGCTGGCCTGAAGTTATTTTCCATGGCGAGCGCGGAACACCACAAGGCATGGCACAACTTACACCCTATCCGGATGGCTATTTTCAACTCCATGGAATGACAGAAGAAATTACATTATTTAAGAATGGGTTAGCAAAGAGTACAGATACGAGTGCACAGCCTAAACTAAATAAAAGTTTTATCGATAAGTTGGTGCAGGGCTGGGATAAACAGGAAGTAGAACAAAGAACAGCAAAAGCAATACAGCACATTGCCCACTTCATTCCCAGCTTTAGCATAGCGAAAGTTGCTGGTAAGCCACTATTTGGTGCACAACAGATTCCAGGCAAGGATATATCGTTACGTGCCTATGACGTCTCGTTTGAAGGCTGTAACTATGCACGCGCCGAAATTGTGAAAGCCTCTTCAGCGCTCACGGTAGCAGATCAAATTATACACAAACTATTTGGACAATCAAAAAATCAACTAGCCGAAAATTTGCCAGTATATTCTTCTCTAACGAGTCAAGTACCAGAACAAGCCATCGCTAAACTTGCCTGTGAGATTGCTAAAAACAGAAATTATCCACAAGCTCTGGCAAAGATTTAGCCTGATAACCTTAAGCTATTAATATATAAGGAAAA
>JBLHPA010000064.1:0-15085 GCA_047628235.1 Moritella sp. | reverse complement strand
AGCCACACGTCAATCATAAACATAGGCGTAGTGGAAGAGGGAAAGAAAGACTGCTTTAGCTGGGTAAAGCCATACAAGCTCGCACCTAACATTACAACCAAGACAACCACGGTTGTCCACGCGAATTTCATGCACATTTCAAGCGCACGTTTGTAGGTAACAAATACCACGCCTTTATAGGGATCATGCTCTTCTGCCTTGTCTGCCCCTTCTACATTACCCGCAATATTAGATGTCGCCTCTATTGAGTCTGCAAAAAAAAGATTGGCAAAAAAAGGCGTTAACGAAATCGCGGTAAACCAACTTAGCATCAACGATATCAACAGCACACTAAATAAAGTAGCGCAATATTCACCCGTAGAATCCTGCGACAGGCCTATCGGGGCGAATGCTGTTACTGCTATCACGGTTGCACCCAACAACGGCCATTTAGTCTGGGTCACAATGTCCGAGGCTGCCTGCAGTCGGGTTCTTCCTTTTTGGATCCCAATCAAAATACCTTCGACAACCACAATGGCATTATCCACCAGCATACCGAGGGCAATCACCAGCGCTCCCAGCGAGATCCGTTGTAGATCAATCGCCATCAAGTTCATGAAGACAAAGGTGCCGAGTACTGTGAGTAGTAAGATCAAGCCAATCAAGATGCCAGAACGCAAGCCCATAAACAGCAGCAATACCACAATAACGATCCCTATCGCCTGAGCAAGGCTAATAATAAAACCGTGCACTGATTTATCAACTTCATCAGGCTGACTGTACACCACTTCAATATCGATACCAATGGGTTGCTGTTCCTTAATCTCAGCGAGACGCTGGTATACACCCTTCCCCATCTCAACCACATTGACGCCCGAAATAAATGAAACGCCAACATTCAGTGCGACCTTACCGTTGAAGGTCACTAAATTGTCGGGGACTTCTTTAAAATCGCGTTTGATCGTGGCAACATCACGTAGATAAATAAGTCCTTTTGACCCCGTTTCAGTGATGATCAAATCACCTAATGCCGCCACATCGGTAAATTCACCAGTGGGGTGAACACGAATATATTCGCTGCCGATTTTCACTGCGCCTGAACTTGAAACCAGGTTTTGTGCCGCTAACGTGCTGTAGATAGTATTGAGTGAAATCCCAAGGCTGCTCAAACGCTGTATTGAGATCTCAATAAAGACCTGTTCTTGCTGGACGCCAGAGACAGAGACCTTGCCAACACCATTGACCAGCCCAATTTCACGACGTAAATAGTCAACATAATCATTCAGTTCTTTATAAGAATAGCCATCCCCAGTGATCGCCATCAAAATACCGTATACATCGCCAAAGTCATCAATCACCGAGGGGTCTGCAACCCCTGGAGGCAAATTAGGCCTTAAATCATTCACCTTACGCCGCAGTTCATCCCAGATCTGCGGCAGATCATCCGGCCCATAATTATTTTTCATGGTCACCGTTATTTGCGATAACCCACGACTGGAAATAGAATTCACTTCATCAACATAGGTAAGCTGTTGAATGGCCTTTTCGATGGGGTATGTCACCTCTTCTTCAACCTGCAGTGGGGTGGCACCGGGATAAGCAGTCACCACCATCGCATCTTTAATGGTAAAAGCGGGGTCTTCAAGACGACCTAAGCCAAAAAAGGCCATCGTGCCACCAACCAAGAAGATTAGCGTGAGCATCCAGCTGATCACCTTGTTCTTGATAAAATAGGCGGAGATATCTTGTTTCATTATTTTTCAGCCTCACTGTTGATGATCGCTATGGATTGACCTTCACGTAAGCGATTTCCACCGGCAACAATAATTTTTTCACCCGCAGCTAAACCTGAACGTAATCGAACCCCCTCTGCGACGAGCTTATCGGTCACTATCTGCCGTTTACTCACCGTATTATTGTCATTCACAACCCAGACAAATTTTTCAGTTGATGCCAAGTCATCACCATCTTCGTTAAAAATCGCTTCGAAAGGGATGAAAGGCTCATTTTTTTTATAAATATTGAGCTTTTGGGCATCCGCTCGAACCGATACGGCCATGCCATCGAAGATGAATTTATCTTTCGGCATAGGCATGGTTAAGGTTACGATGAAGGAGCCAGCATCAGGATCAGGTTCAGTCGTGAACTCTTTCAAGGTGGCGTCATATTCAGCACCATCGGCGGTAATAATTTTAGCCCCTGGTTTAGTCGCTTCAATATCAACAGCGGAGCTTTGCGAATAGATTAAATCAGGGGCCTGCAGTTGAATATTCACGGTTTCCGTACTGTGAATATTCATCACTTGCTGGCCAATTGTCACGTTTTCAAATTGTTTGATCGGCGCATAGGATACTACGCCTTCAAAAGGGGCCGTTAATTGAGTAAAAGTGAGATTGAGCTTAGAAATATCTAATCTTGCTTTGGCGATACGCCGTTTGGCTTTGAGTTCATCAATCTCTGACGGGGCAATATAACCTTTACCGACCAGTTTTGCAGAACGCCGATATTGGCTGTTTGCCACATTATACTGAGCCTGCGCATCATCCACTTCTAATTGATAATCGGTATGATCTAATTGCGCCAATAATTGACCTTTAGTAACACGATCGCCCGGCTGGACAGCAATGCGGGTAACTTCCCCTTGCAGGCGAAAAGACAGCGTCGATTTATCTGCCGCAACAGCGACAGCTGGAAATGTCAGTTGTGGCGCTTCTTTCGCTAATTTCACCGTATCAATCTTAACTAACTGCACTTTTTGTCTGGGTTCTATCACTGGTTTGACACAAGCTTGCAGCGACACCAAGGTTATTAACGCAACGAGAATTAAAGGTAATTGATTCATATGATGGTTCATGTTACAGCCCTCTTTCCTTGATCCAAGCGCGTACTTTTTGCCCTTCTTGCAGCTCCTTCACGCCGGAAACCGCAATTCTGTCACCATCATTCAATCCTCTGGTAACCCTATTGCTAGGATCCAGTTCAATCTGTTTTTTGTGCACAATCCCTGCTTCATTCACATGCCAGACAAAACTCGCGCCAGCCTCTAATATAATTGCTCGTGCAGGTATCGCAGCTGAGCTATCTTTGGGCAGGGTAATTCTTACCGTGCCAGCCATACCCGGCAGAATGTTCTTTCCTTCTGGTCGCGCCATAAACAGGGTAACTTTATAGCTAGAAGTAGTGGCATCGGCCTCGGTATCAATTTCTTTAAACTGGGCAGGATATATTTTCCCGGGGATGGTATCGAAGATCACGCTTGGCTGACGATCCACACTAGACTGGTGAGCATCGCTGCCCTCAAATCGAGCGAGCATTTGTTCAGGTAACTGAAAGGTAACATTGATAAGCCCCGCCCTTTGTATATGCATAACTGCTTGTTTAGCCGTGACGTACTCATAGTTTTCGCTTAGCAATAGAGACAGCGTGCCCGGATAGGGGGCTAGCAATGTGGCATAACTCAGGTTGGACTGTTGTTTGCTTAATGTGGCTTTGGCTTGATTTAATTGGGCTTTGGTTATGTCATAAGCAATTTCTGATACAACATTGGTTTTACGCAGCTTTGCATCGCGCTTAAATTGCACAGAAGCAAGTTCATAATTGGCCTGAGCTTGTTCAACCTGTAACAAAAACCTGTCTTGATTCAGACCCGCCAATTTTTGTCCTTGAACTACCTTATCACCCGGCCTCACATCTACGGATGACAATATTCCAGAAACGCGGAAAGCCAGTACGGCTTTATCCCCCGCTTCGACGACACCAGGAAAGGTTCGGTAGGTTTCTTTATTTCCGACAGAAACGGTTTGTAATTTAACAGGCCTGGAATCAGGCTCCGGTAACTCATTTGCTCTTTCGCCGCATCCAGAAAGAAACAAGGCTGTTAACGCTGTGGTGAAAAAAATACCCTGCATAAGACCTCTGTCATAAGGAACGTCAGTTAGCGATGAGACACCAATTAACTATAGGCACAAATCAATTAAGTGCGCTGATAAATACCTAGATACGTGGCTTAGCATGCACGTGAAGCCGGGTAGCCTCAAACGTGCAGAATCGGGATATTGAAATTAAATGCAGCGTGTTTCTAGTGTGCAGGGAATATAAGGAGGGTTACTATCAACCTACATTGGTTTTAACTTTGCCCAAACACTCCCTGGTTTTTATTCGTCCTAACTCAATCATTTGAGATGCCAGTTCAAATTCCAAGGTGCCGCAGGTGTTTCTTGCTATTTCTATCGTGATATCAGGGGGGTAGGCAGCGAGCTTTAGCCTAGCGATGGTACTTTGCATGGCGTCGAACGCTTCATCGGCTACGTTATACGCACCCAAACCGCCAACCTTGTAGCTTGTGGCAGCCTTCAATCGGCTGATAAAATTAGTGACACTCTCGTGCATAGATTCAGACTTTGGCTCTGAGTCTATCGTCAACTCAGCGGTGGTTGCTTTCACTATTGCTGCGGTTATGTCAACAGGACCACCTAGATTCACCGCTATGGTGATATCTGTATTATCGGTAAACGTCGGGGCAATCGGAACCGGGTTCAAGACACCGCCATCAACGAGGTAAGTATTATTATACTTAACCGGAGTAAAAAACAACGGCAGAGAAATTGAGGCCCTTATCGCATCAAAAAGGCGTCCGGAGTTGATCCAAACCTCTTTCTCATTTTTCACGTCGGCCGCAATAGCGGTAAACGGAATGGGCAAGTCTTCAATTTTTTTATCACCCACCAATTCAACCAGCGTATTGATAATTTTATCGCCTTTCACCAACCCGCCATTTCCCAATGAAATATCCAGCAAGGTTATCATGTCCATTTTTGTAATGGCACATATCCAGCGTTCAAAATCCTCAAGTTTCCCCGCCGCATATACCCCGCCGATCAGAGCACCGATTGAGCAGCCCGATATTGATTTTATTTCATAACCCGCGCGTTCTAATTCATAGATAACACCAATATGTGCTAAACCTCGGGCACCGCCACTGCCAAGCACTAAAGAAACGGTTACTTTTTTTTCTGAAGACATGATGATCTTATATCCCTGCACTTTTTAATTGATGTTTAAATGCGATGAAGGCCATAGATGGCATGGGAAAGTATCCGGTCACCCACCTTTTCAGCATTGGTGATAACCCCTTCCAGTGTCATGCCTAAGCGCTCACAGACAGCACGGCTCGGCGCATTGTCTACTGCTGCGGCTATTTCCACTTTATCCATATTCATTTGATTAAAAGCATAATCAATCAGTGACTGGCATGCCCGCGTCATAATGCCATTCCCCTGAGCACGAGAAGCCAACCAATAACCAATTTCTACTTTTTTCACTGCAACATCAATGGTATTAAAACTTATATTACCGACAATTTCGCCTTTGTATTCAATTGCACAATTCATCGATTTATTATCGGCATAATCATGTAATGAACCCAGAACAAATTTCTTGAAGTCATCTTCTGTTTTGCAGATATAAGGCCATGCCAACCACTCAGACAAATGATCATAATTGTCTTTCGCTAACGCTGCATATCGAGGCACAAAGGACTGATGGACCAGACATAAATTTATTTCATCATCGATGATTAACTTGAACATAGTATCTCCCTTAAGAAACTTGGGACTCATTTACCAAAGGTAAATAACCTTATCTATAATATTTTCTTACGGCATAAATCCCCAATACCGACTGTACGCGCGATGTTCCTATAGATCCTATTGCCCCCATAATGAAGTAATGGCCTTCGGAACTTCCTAATCACGCACAAGCAGTATCAACAATCGCCTTACAATGAATTTCTGTAGTTGAAAATAATTGAACTGGTAATGGTTTAATATTTTTCATTAACAGAGGGATCTCAGTACACCCCAAAATAACCCCTTGAGCACCATTAGCACTCAAATTCAGGCATATATCCACAAACAACGCTTCCGTTTCTTTAGTAAACTTGCCGAGTACTAATTCAGACATTATTTTCTCATGGACAAGGTTTTTGTCGGCTAAATCAGGAATATGAACGTCAATATTTCTCTCAAGTAGCTTATCTCTATAGAAATCACCTTCCATTGTTTTCATTACACCAAGCAGCCCAACATGCTTTATATGAGCATTTTCCACTTCCTTGGCTGTTGAACTTGCAATATGAACAATGTCTACATCACAATTCATCTTAATTGCAGACTCAAAGCGATGAATACCATTAGCACACAAAGCTATTACCTCGGCACCACCACGGCGTAATACATCAACCGCATCAATTATCATTTTTTCACACAGCTTTTCTGATGGATCTAATTTTGCCATTTCAATAAATTTGTTTTCATCAAGACTCTCAATTAATACATGAGCAGAATGATAGCCACCGAGCTTATCTCTAACCAACTCATTTATTAACCTGTAATATTCAGCCGTTGAAAACCAACTAAGGCCACCGACAAGACCAATTTTCTTCATTAAAAATTCCTTCTTAAATCAAATGCTAGCAAGTAATTTGATACCTGATAATTTCTATTTTATCTTCTTCTGAGTAGAACAGATTGAGGTACTTAGCACCACAGCTCTCGATCACTTTACGTGATGCTGCATTAGTTGAATCACACGTGATAAGCGCATTTTCAGTTAACACATGTTCTTGAACCCAGGACAACATGAATTTTGCTACCCCTTGCCCCCTCGCTGAAGGTTTTGTTTCATAACCGATATGTCCAATGACATTCTCGATATAGGGATTCACGCCATGCCGCACCCGTATGGAACCGAGAATTTCAGTATCTCGAATGCAAAAATACGTTGACATGGGTGGCCAACCACGCGGTAATTCCTTACCTTCTGAGTAAGCGATCCTTTTCTTTAGGTAGCCTTGATAGTTATTTACAATGAATTGATAATTATAGATATCACTATCAATGCCACGCTCAGCGCACTCATCAACATAGTTTTCGAAGGCTTTTAAAAGCTTCATGTCTGCTGGAACTATTTTCATCTTTTCCTTTCATTCAATTGTAATCTAACCGTCTCGATAACACAGTAGTGATGACTTTCTTGTTTCACTCGTTTCGTGCAATCATTAATGCTAAGGCTTACCTTATGAGGCTTATGCTTCTTTTAATCGCAGTAGCTAAACCTACAGGATTCTCCCAGGCCATGGAGTGCCCGGCATTCTTCACAATCTCAATATGAACATTTTCATTTGTTAAGGCCTGCAAGTCAGGATCGGGGAGTGATTCCTCACCAAAAATAAAGGCTCGTGGAATATTCAACGAGTAAAACAAGTTACGCCAACTTGGCGACTGTCCTTCAATTAAAGACTGGGAGCCTTTATAGACAGCTTTAGGCGAGCTAACTGAGAGACTGGCTGCCCAGTTTTCGCTAGCGTTGCCTTGGTCATCCTGGTTTTCTTGGATAATTTGCGTGTGGCCAGTGAGCAAGTATTCTTGCTCCTCATACGATGCGATTTTTTTGCTAAAGAAACCACCGCCCGAATCCAGATTTGCCTCGCTGAGTATTATGCCTTTTAATTTTGCTTCACATCTCGCAGCCAATGAAATTGCGATAGCACCGCCCATGCTGTGACCATAAATAATAAAACCCTCTAGTCCCAGATAATCTATGAATGCTTCAAGATAATCTACATGATCATTCATGGAATAATTGAAGTGTTCAGGTTTATCACTAAATCCAGAGCCCAATAGGTCTACCAATATTCGTCGATGTTGCGACAAGTGAGCCATTGCAGCCACTTGGGGGTAATCCAAAGACGACGCACAACCTAATCCATGGATAAAAAGGATCGGCATATCGTCACCAGGAAAATCATGATAACGCATTCTTGCATTGATATTTATTATTGAAAATTCTTTCATACTTATTCCTGTTAGATTACCTTGTTCGCTCTCGTTGATATTAAGCCGCACCTACCTAGGTTGATATAGTCATTTTGATACCAATGATTCCCGCCACAATTCTCGCCATATCGTGTCAGTGATCTTGTATAAACAGTGGCGTTCGAGTGGATGGCCTTTGGCCAACTTAGGGTGATTAAAATCTGTATTACTATTTACCATGCCCAGCTTCGACATCACCTTCCGTGATGGGGCGTTTTCAAGTGTCGTAAAGGCATATACCGCGGTTTCATTCAGCACTTCAAAAGCAAACTTTAACGCTGCATTAGCTGCTTCCTGCGCATAGCCGACACCCCAATATGTTGAAGACAGCCGCCAGCCGATCTCAATGAACGGCGCCTCCGGAATGTCTTGATTCTGATAGTGTAAACCGACAAAACCAGTAAACTCAGTGGTCTCTTTTAGCTCAACAGCCCAAAGTCCCCAACCTTTATTATCAATCAACGTTTCAATATCCAGTGCAAGTTGATCACTTTTAGCTCTGGTTAATACCTCAGGAAAAAACCGCATCACCTCAGGATCTGCTGACATCTCTGCAAAGGGGATATAGTCCGATTTTTTCCACTGTCTTAAAATCAATCGTGTCGTTTCTAATGCTACTGTCACCACTTACCCCTAAACCAATTGGAACAACATAACGCAGCGGTATTATAAACCACATACAAATCACATAATAGACTGATAAATTAAGATAATTTATTTATAATGGCTAAATTCAGCCGCCTATCATCTATTAGTACATTTTTTTCACACAAACACGTTATAATGCGGTCAAATGTTGCTATTTACCAATGAAGTGTACGGAGAACCATGAGTAAAGTTTCTATCTTTTTAAAAGGCATGGCAATGGGTGCCGCTGATGTCGTACCTGGCGTTTCAGGTGGCACGATTGCATTTATTACAGGAATTTACGATACCCTGCTAGAAAGCATTCGTCGCATTAATCCAAATCTTATCAGTATCATCAAAAAAAATGGCTTCAAGGCCGCTTTTGCACATATAAACGGCACATTTCTGCTCCTGCTGCTTTCGGGGATCCTGACCAGTATCTTTACCTTAGCTCGTGTCATCACCTGGCTGCTACACACCCATCCAATCCCGCTATGGTCTTTCTTCTTCGGGCTGATAATCATCTCGGTAATCCACATGTTCAAGCAAATAAGCCTCTGGGAAGTGAGCCGCTTTGTCTCGGTTGTTGCTGGTGCTGGTTTTGCCTATGGGATAACGGTCATTCATCCGCTCAATCTTGAGCCTACATCGCTCAATATCCTGATTGCCGGTTCCATTGCGATTTGCGCCATGATCCTGCCAGGCGTTTCTGGCAGTTTCATCCTGCTTCTGCTGGGCATGTACGCACCGATCCTTACTGCGGCAAAATCTGTCGATATTATCACCCTGGCAACATTTGCTTCAGGCTGTGTGATTGGCCTGCTGTCATTCTCCCACCTTCTTTCGTGGGTGCTGCGTAACTACCGCGATATAGCACTCACTTTTCTCACCGGATTAATGCTGGGTACTCTCGGAAAAATCTGGCCATGGAAAGAAACGTTAACCTGGCGCATCAACTCTGGCGGTGAACAGGTGCCACTTCTGGAACGCAACCTATCGCCGTTCAGCTTTGAACAGATAACCGGACAGCCTGCACTATTGATCTACGCTATCGTAGCCATGCTCCTTGCCTTTGCTCTTATCTTGGGTTTAGAAAAAATCGCCGAAAAATAACTGACTTAAATCTTGCCCTGAACCTAACAGGGCAAGCGCCGTACCTGGCCTCTATCACCTGCGCAGCACAAGAATGACATCATCAATATCTTAGCTGGTTATGGTGAAACACAATCACACGAGTTTCTTACTGTTCTATTCTTGCACGCAGGTTCCATTCTGGGCGTGGATCTGCTGCCACCAGAAAATGCGTTTATAAAATATATTATTTATACAGCCTACCTCGATGCTTTAGCCAGCCATGCACATGGTTATTTCGGGGGTCGTGATGGGTCCAATGAACAACGCCACCTTTGCTGCTGTACTCATATTCCCCATTAAATTCAACGATATCACCAACATTAAGATGGGAGACCTTTGGCGCTAAATCGATGTTGTGCGCGATCAAAATTGTCTGACGGCTGTCCAAGCGAAGAATAAATTTTTGATGTCTGGAACCTTAGATATCATCCGATAAAACTCGAATCACTTCCCCAACCCCCTGAACTTGAGTATCACTCTGTTGGACTTCATATGCGCGCTTTAAATCCGCATTATTCGACCATGATGGAAAGGCAAGCAAGCTCAGTAGTACGAAAATACTGATCAATATACGTTTTATTAGCATTTATCCTATTGTTATAATTATAAATTTAGGCAGACTAATATTATCCTGTCATACCAAAGCCAACAAGTATAGACATCGCCTTGATGGCTTGATTAAATTATCGATTAAGCGCCATTCTCTCTCATAGCCACAACGCCCAAGTACAGCAAAATGGGAACCGTTTTTCTAAACGCAGGGCCTTGCAGATCCAGCGCAATCCATGCACCAGAAATCCCCCAAATAATAGGGCCTAGCGCATTCATCCACGGATTTTTTTTAACCAATTCCTTTAATAGCTGTTTTGCCGCCTCTTTACCGATGACTTGTGACATCATGCTGATAATAATGCTCTCTATGATGCACAAGGCTATTTGAGGACCTAACACTTCAACGATTATCGGCAATACTGCAACTTTACCGTTTTGCGTAAACGCATTAATTATTTGCTGCTTATCTGCTTTGCCAACACCTATTGCCTCAAATGCAATTGCCAGCTCTTCGGGTGTTTTAGAAAATAGATCCCTCTCAACCACCGCTTTAACAAGACGTTCGAGCTTTAGCGCGGTGCTCCCCCCTTTCTTAACTGTCACGTTGCATTTTTTGCAAACATCATCAATTAACTCTGATACTGATACACCGCCTTTATGCGAAAAAATCTGCCTGGCAGCGTACGCGATATCAGACGAACCATAATACCGGATCTGTTTATCAAGCAGTGCAATCAGCTCTGCTTGATCGGATTTTTGTAATTGATATTGAAGGAGTAATTTTTTTCTTTTCCTGTCATCGGTTAAAGAAAAATAGCTATCCAATGTTTTCGATATGTACGCTAAATCAGAATACTCACATTTTTGCAGAAGTAATTGCATATTTGCCACTTGATTGATGTTACAGGGTGGATGTTATTCATCCTTATCATGCAAGTATAGGCGGGATTTCAATCACAATTTCGGCTTCAACAGAAAATGGCCGAGGCACGATATGGGGCGATGATGATGCTTGGATGCGGGCTCCGCCATCAAAGTTCCATTCGTGGCCGCGGCTATATTCGTTATCAATGTACTTTTCATCGGCACCACGAGTCCATTTTATTTCTGCAAAATACGCTGACATGACGACACCTCGGTTAAAGTTAAATAAAGAAAGATTGATACTGCTTGGGCGTTATTGCCAGGCGTTTCTTGAAATTTCGCTGCAGGTGGCTTTGATCAGTAAACCCCAATAGATGTGACGTATCTATTATAGAGTGACCCGACTTAAGCAAGGTTTTCGCACTTTTGATCCGCTCATCTAACTGAAATGCATGAGGAGATAAACCATAGACTTGCTTGAAACTACGAATTAAGTGATAGCGGCTTAAACCCGATTCCAGCGATAGGTCCGTAAGCGAATGATTAACATCCAATTGATCTGCAATCATCTCTTTTACTCGGCGCATATCCACGGATTCTGTTTTTTGTAATCTGTTAGCTAAGGTACTATTAGCCCTACTTTTCTTAAAACTATGTTCCATACTTTGCGCCATATATTGAATCAACAGTGTCTCAGCCACCAGCGGGGTCGACTCATTCAAAACACTTGCAAATAACGCATGGAAGCTATCATAAGATTGTGGGTTGCGATTATAACAGCGAGCAAAAGGATGGTAATCAATGCTGTCGACCCCTGACATTTCAGCTTGCACCCGACCAATCCAGTGGGTATCGACAAATAACATGCGATACGACCAATCACCCGCGGCGGGATTACATGAATGAATATCCCCTGGATTAATTGTCACCGTATCTCCGGCACCAATCTGATTGCGTTGCTTCAAATTATTGTAATCGGCAACGCCGGTATCAATAACCCCAAATGAGAATTCATCATGGGAATGGCTGTGATAGCAGGCGGTCGATAAAGAAGCTTGGCGCATCTCAACAAAAGGTAATACGTGACTTTTTTTAAAAAAAACCGTTTTGTCTTGTTTCATAAATGATGATCTTGTTTCATAAATAGCTTCCTTACTTTGTTAATCATGAGCACTACTAACTACTAGCTACTAACTAAATAGTATTGAAACCACAGTAGCGCTCAACATTAACCCCATCATGATGTTAAACATTATTTGCCGCTTTCGTGTTGATAACAGCGCACCAATCATATGTCCCATTGCTGCCCACGTCGATATACCAACAAAACAAACTGTAAATGATATCGCACAAAAAACAAGTAAATACAGTGTTGCCTGTGAATGAACGGACACCAACACGCTAACCCCAGACATAGAGACTAACCATGCTTTCGGGTTTAGGGCTTGTGATAATGCGCCTTCGATTAAGGTGGGTGGTTGCTGTACCTTAACGTCGGTTTCAGCCCCAACTGCCGTAGGTGTAGGTGTAGGTGTAGCAGTGGCAATTTTATATGACATGTATAACAAGAACGCACTGCCGATATATTTGAGGGTATTTGTTATTTCCGGGAATACCGTTAGCGATTGATTCAACCCAAGGCCAACCAATAATACGATCAAGGTATAAGAAACGGTGGCACCAATAACATGCGGCATAGTAGGTAGAAAACCGAAACTCGCCCCAGAGCCAGTAGCAATAATATTTACTGGTCCGGGCGATATCGCGCCAATGAGGGCAAAAACAACCATTGATAGCATAACTGTAATCATGTAAACCTCGATTTGATTCTGAAGGTTAATAATGTACAGTTTGCCCAGTACAAGTTATTGAACGAAATTGCTATGGCGGATGATCGCTCACTCCGGTTCAGCGTCAGGCATATCAAAACTAATACCCTGCGCCAGTGGCAGTTCATCGCCGTAATTAATGGTATTGGTTACCCGGCGCATGTAGCTTTTCCAGGCATCGGATCCGCATTCCCGACCGCCTCCAGTATCTTTTTCACCACCGAACGCACCGCCAATTTCTGCCCCAGATGTGCCAATATTAACATTAACAATACCGCAGTCAGAGCCTTTGGCACTTAAGAAAATCTCCGCTTCTGAAAGATCCTGAGTAAAAATTGCGGACGATAAACCTTGCCTGACACTGTTGTGTATCGTTATCGCGTCTTCTAACGAGGTGTAGGTATGAATGTAGAGCAAAGGAGCAAAGGTTTCTCTCTGTACGATATCGGCCTTGTAATCAATATCGATAATCGCGGGCGTGATATAAAAACCATGAACTTGTACACCCGCTTTTTGGTGAACAAAAGCATCACCGCCAGTGATCAGTGTGCCGCCTTCTGCCAACGCCGCCATAATACTTGACTGCATCGTCGCTATCGCTTGCTGGCTGACCAGCGGGCCCATTAGGTTTTCCTCATCAAACGGATCACCAATGCTAACCGTGGTATAAATAGTGTTGAGTTTGGCGACGATCTCATCTTTCAAACTGTGATGGACGATGAGGCGCCTTAGCGAAGTGCAGCGCTGACCACTGGTACCAAGGGCGGCAAAGGTGATGGCGCGTATCGCCAGATCTAAATTAGCGCTTGGGCAAACGACCATGGCATTATTACCGCCCAATTCCAGTAACGAACGTCCCGTTCTGGCAGCAATGCGCGAGCCAATCGCACGGCCCATTTCACACGATCCAGTCGCAGAGACTAACGCGATATGATACTTATCGACCAGGTGCTCTACCTGGCTTTTCTCACCGAATACGATACTGGTCAGAGCACTGTGATTGCTGTCTCCACTATTGCTATCGTTATTAGCACTGCTGTCGTCAAATTCTTTGATCGCAGTAAGCAACAGTTCATGGCAGGCCAACGCACTTAACGGACACTGACTTGATGGTTTCCAGATCAGGCTGTTGCCGCAAATGAGTGCCAGCGCGGCATTCCAGCCCCAGACTGCCATGGGGAAATTGAAGGCGGTAATGACCAACACGGGGCCAATGGGATGCCACTGTTCCATCATACGGTGGTCTTTTCTCTCTGTTGCTATGGTTAAACCATGCAGCTGTCTGGACAAGCCAACGGCAAAATCACACACATCGATAAGTTCCTGCACTTCACCCAGGCTTTCCTGGAAAGGCTTGCCCGCTTCGAGGGTAATTATGCTGGCGAGTTCACGTTTAAACTGCCGCAGTTGCAATGAAAATAGGCGTACCAACTCCCCTCTCTTGGGGGCAGGCACATCACGCCACTGTTGAAATGCTGTGTAAGCACTTTTAACCACAGCATCTATTTGCTGCGGCTCGGCCACGGCAATGGAGGCAAAGGTTTTACCGTCAATTGGACTTATTACGTCGGCACGTACGTCGTTATCGAAACGGACTGCGCCAATGTAGGCACAGCCATAGTGTTGATTGTTGTCATAAAATTTGGGAATGACTGCTTTAATGATCTGGTCTTGCATGGTGATAACCTCCTCTGCATACTCATGGGTACTGTTAGTTTATATACTGAGCTCGGCATCACGATATGGTTTGGCAAATTCATTGTTGAGAAAGGTTTCAATATCGAGTACCTCTTGCTCTACGAAGCCGCTTCTGTTTTTATTGTCATGCAGAATAAGATCTAAGGTGGTAACCACCGCACTGGCGGTCGCGATCTGAATGGCACTTTGCGTTGCAGTATGCCGTAACAAAAAGGTGCGACTGCGCTGCTGTAGTTTTTGTTCAACGTAACCGGTCGCGACCACAGATACCAGCACAAAGTCTTGCCTTGTGGTCGCAACAGCGCTTTCCAATATCTCCATTAACATGTTGCGGCGCTTACCTTCTTCACCCAATCGCAGATCATGAAACAGGAATCTCATTAGCTTGCAATGTCCTGGGTAGCGAACGGTTTTGTAGGTCAGTTCACGCACCTGTCCGTTAAGGGTGTGACAAAGATTAGCCAGGCCTCCCGAGGTATTGAAGGCTTCATACTCCACACCGGAAATAGAAAACTGTTCAAGCCCCTC
>JBLHPA010000063.1:0-15735 GCA_047628235.1 Moritella sp. | reverse complement strand
AAATTAATTATCTAACTCATTTTTCCCCGACGGTAAGATATACCCGAAACTTCGCACTAAAGTGTCGAGTTAATTAGAATGGGCAGTGCAATCGGGTTTCACACCACGCGGTTCGATATCGCCAATTTTAGACCTCTGCTCGCGTGTATCGGGTTACGCAGTACGCTTCAATTCATTGACACCAGAGCAGCAACAAGACGTTGTTACAGGTACATTCTCACAGATAAGTACACCTCAACTGTGTATCTCAACACAGCAAGGTAAGGCATACTCTTTCAGCATGGGTAAAGACGCAATTACCTAATCAATAATACAGGTACGGTACTATCAATGAGTAACTTAGTGGTGTTGCTGCCGACAAAGAACTGACGTAGTTTTGAGTGGCCATAAGCGCCCATGACAATCAAGCCTATTTCATGTTGATGCTGATAATTGAGCAGCGATGCATGCACCTCACCTTCAATGATCTTTTCAACCACATTAATGCCAGCCTTGGTAAGCTTAATCACCGCGTCACCAAATTGCTTAACCTTAACCTCGTTGTCATCGACCATAACCAAGTGACAGGTCATGCCTTTAAGTAAGGGAGTTGTGAGCGCTTTGTCAATCAGCTTTTGACTGATTTCACTGCCATCAAACGCGAGTAGATAGGCCGATGGCGCCGTAAAATGCTGTGATACAACCAGTGTATGCGCTTTAATTGAACGCACAACACTTTCTAAATGAGAACCGACGGTACGAGTCGCGTTCTGATGAGACTTGCCCGATTTACCCACTACCAGCACACGTAGATCGTCTTCAATATCAAGTAAGGTCTCAACCAGATTGCCATGGCGTTGAAGGATACTTACCTCCGTGAGTCCTGCTGCTTTTGCGCGTTGCTCAGTTTCTTTGAGCAGAAGCTTGCCATACTTAAGTGCCACTTTACTGCGTTGTTCATCCAGTGCGACGAGTTCATCCAAGAGTTGTTTATTACTTCCCAAACCAATGCTGCCCGACAATTCACTTGCCACCGGTTGTTCAGTTTTATCCAACACATGAAGAAACTGTAGTGGGGCATCAATGGTTTTAGCTGTCCATAATGCGGCATCACAAACAGAGTGTGATAGGTTTGAGCCATCTATACAGGCAATAATATTTGTCATGTGTTTCTTCCTTAGTGACCAGACAGCATTTTTTCTACTTCTTCTGGTTTGTCGTGAATACCAAACTTATCAACGATGGTTGCTGTTGCTTCATTCATGCCAATGATCTCAACGTCTGCGCCTTCTCGGCGGAACTTGATGACGATTTTATCAAGTACAGATACCGAGGTGATATCCCAGAAGTGGGCATTGGTCAAATCAATCACGACTTTGTCTGACACCTCTTTAAAATCAAAAGACTGAAAGAAACTGTCAGAAGACGCAAAGAATATTTGGCCAACTACTTTATAGGTTCGTATTGAATCTTCACCGAGCCCTGCATCACTTTTAACGATCATAAATCGGCCAATTTTGTGAGCAAAGAACAGTGAGGCAAGTAATACGCCAACGAATACGCCAATAGCTAAATTATGCGTGGCTACGACCACGATAACAGTCGTTACCATCACAATATTGGTCGAAAGTGGGTGGTGTTTGATATTACGCAGTGAATCCCATGAAAATGTACCAATGGATACCATGATCATGACAGCAACTAGTGCGGCCATCGGAATTTGTTTTAACCAATCGCTAAGAAAAACCACCATTATAAGTAAAAACACGCCAGCGGTTAACGTAGAGAGGCGTCCGCGTCCTCCAGACTTGATGTTGATGATCGATTGTCCTATCATCGCGCAACCTGCCATACCGCCCATTAAACCAACCCCAATATTTGCAAGTCCCTGACCTTTACACTCGCGGTTTTTATCACTTTCGGTGTCAGTCAAATCATCCACTATGGTGGCCGTCATCATTGATTCAAGTAAACCAACAACGGCAAGACCAGCAGAATAGGGGAAGACGATAAGCAGTGTTTCTAAGGTTAATGGCACATCAGGCCACAGAAAAATAGGCAATGTATCGGGTAATTCACCCATATCGCCTACAGTACGCACATCAATGCCAAATAGGATCGCAATTGCCGTTAATGAAACAATGCATACCAATGGCGATGGAATAGCGGAACCTATTTTTGGTAAGTAAGGAAATAGGTAAATGATACCTAACCCTGCCGCTGTCATGGCATACACGTGCCAAGTTACATTCGTCAGTTCGGGTAATTGAGCCATGAAAATGAGAATTGCGAGGGCGTTAACAAAGCCCGTTACTACCGAGCGGGACACGAAGCGCATTAGGTTGCCAAGGCGAAGATAGCCCGCCGCTATCTGCAAGACACCTGTTAGCAAGGTGGCCGCTAATAAGTACGCAAGACCATGATCTTTTACCAGTGTGACCATGAGTAATGCCATCGCCCCTGTCGCGGCTGAAATCATGCCTGGTCTGCCACCCGTGAAAGCAATAATGACGGCCATACAAAATGAGGCATACAAACCGACTTTAGGGTCAACACCCGCAATAACTGAGAAGGCAATCGCTTCAGGAATGAGGGCTAAGGCGACGACAATACCAGCCAATAAATCGCCACGGACATTGAAAAACCACTGTTTTTTCACAGTTTCTATCATTTATACACTCTCTAGTTTTTAATGAAATATATATAGAACACAGTCATATGAATATGCTGTTGGATACGCGAGTTTGGATCGTTGTATTTACATAAAAAAGCAAATACCAGACTACAACAACTTAGACGTTGCATGTTTTAGATATGCAGATCATAGCGGCCCGGGGGAAAACTAAGGCAAAGGAAGAGCCACAATTAACTACAATGATAAATTAGGTGCGTGATTGTACTTTTACTTTAAAATAATTGCAACTGAAACAAGTCTATTTATTGGGCAGGGCTACTACGTGTCAGGAAAAATGGTTTATGATTTTTTATTTTATTAAACAATTACTTGGTAGTGAGAGGTGACGAGATCTTGTTGGAATAGAACAATGTAATGACCAGTAGTTAGCGTTTTTTGAGTACCTATGCTGAAGTGGAAACTGCAGTAATGTAAGACTATTTTGAGTTGCATAGCTAACAGATGTTAGTCATGCAACTCAAATCGGTCGCCTGCTATTGTAGCAGACAAGGTAATCCCAAATACGGCTATGGCCGCTAAAACACGGGCACATTATGAGGTAATACTATTTTTCAGCAGCAGTAAGCTTAGGTATATCTCCTTCTTGGCTCTTATCTAGCATCTTACGAATGATATAAGAAGCAGCAAGCGCAACAATAACCATCACAACAGCAAGTTGAGTGAGCAACATATAGAAATCGCCGTAAGTTTGTTGAACAAATGCTTGTGAGATCTGTTCTCCTTCTTTAAGCGCGATATTTCCAGAGATAACCGCACCTACAATGCCAGACATGGCAATTGCAACAGAGAACAAGCTTACCGAGAAGTTTTCAATCGATTTAGGTGTAACAGATAAGATAAATGCCACGACCATTGAACCCACAATCACTTCTGCAAACGCTTGGAAGCCATGAATAATGAAGAATATTTCCGGTCGTATAATAACATCTTCACCGACGCTTCTCGCCGCCATGGTCAATACACCAAATGCAATGGCAGTAAAAATAAATGCCCAAGCAACTTTGGTTGCTGTTTGTAGGTGAATATTACGCTTTTCAAGTGCTGTGAATAGTCCAGCAATGATAGGGCCGGCAACCATACACCAAAGTGGATTCATGGACATTGCAGCTTCAGGCGCAAAAGGAATAAAGCCAAATAAATCACCACGCATGGTATTGATCGTTACCATGGTCATTGAAGTCATCATCTGGCCGTAGTAAACAAAAAATGCCGTAGTAAGGAATACCATAATTAAAATAGTACCCATACGCAGAGCTTCGCCCTTCTCAGAACGCACCATAATCGATGCAAAATAGAGAATAGCTGAAATACCAATGGCATAAACAATATTCTTACCGATGTCCATATTCGAGAACATCCAAAAAACTAACCCAATCATGAGTGCTGAGGTCACAAGGAACTGTATCCATTTAACAGCTGATACCGGCGCTTGATCTATATCAGCGCCCACTTTAACTAAGCCTTTGTGACGAATAATAAGAAGAGCAAACCCACAGAAAGCCAATACTGCAGAAATAATGAAGCTACCACTGTAAGCAAGGTAACCAACAAAGAATGGGAACATATATTGACCGATGAAAGCACCGATATTGTTTACAGAGTAGTTTATCGGGTAGCCTTTCTCAAAATCTTCTTGGGAGGAGAAAGTACGTTTGTACAAACTCGGATAAGAAGGTGACATCAAACCACGAGAGTAACTTGCCAATGCAATACCCACTAATGATAAAGGCACATTAGTTGTCGAAGCACCGAGTACCAAGCAGGTATAACCAAGACCAAAACCACCATACGCGATAGTTAATGAGCGATAAGCGCCCAAAAATTTATCTGCAATAAAACCACCCGCAATGGCAAATAACGGACCAATAGAAGAAAATGCACCAACAACCATCATGGTATCAGCTTCATTATAATGAAGTTCTTCTAAGAAGAATCTTGTCAAAATAACCATCACACCATAAAAGGATAAACCAAACATCATTTGGCAGCCCATCATCGATTTATTAAGTTTATTCCACATAATGTCACCTTAAATAAATGAGTATAAAAATAGCATCAAGATATAACGAGATATAACAGTGGATTACTCTGATTTATAAGGATTATTGCAGTGAAATATTCCGCTAAATCGCAATCCGTTATCTAATTATTTCACTGTTTTAACTTAATCGATATATTCGCGATTAACATTGTTCTGGCTCATGTTTAACAGCAAAATCACCTAATAACGATTGGTAAATGGTACGTTTTTTTTGAATTTATGATCAACGTCAAAGAAGTGATAAATAATGGCTCTCAAAAAATGAGCATTATTAATAAATGAATTGGATAGGAAATTGAACCCCAGCTCACCCTATGGCTGTAGGTTACTTAGGTGTCCAAAATTATTGGGTCAGAGCAAGGCGCTGCGGGCTGGCAATATTTGTGATTGCAATACTGGTGAACGCTCATGATAATTTTATTAACACCTCAATAACTTTTCACATAATAAACTGTAATATCGATTTTCCTCCTTTCAAAAAAGATTACGGTTGAAACTATTGTTTTTATTTTTGAATAATAACCGATATTTTTTGTGGTATTTATTATCTTTTTTAAACAGTGCCTTACGTTTATCGCGAGGGATTAAAAATATTTATCATTCATATATTGATGATATCAATTTTAAATTAGGCCTTGATAGTTACAACTCTAACCATTATGGTTGTTATTAATTGAACGTTCAATTAACAATTTTAAAACATGGAAATCAGTTTTTTATGCCAAGGCCTCCCATGAAAACCGTCAGACAACAGCAGTTAATTGACGCGACATTAGTCTCTGTTGAGCTTCACGGTTTACATCACACAACGATCAATACCATTAGTGGGCTGGCTGGCCTGTCATCTGGACTCATCAGTCATTATTTTGGCGGCAAGCAAGGTCTTATAGAGGCGACACTCAAATATCTACTCGACGAACTCAAGCAAGCGTTGTTAAGTCGTATTGCAGGCAAAAACATGTCTGCAGTCGAGCGACTTTCTATGATTGTCGAGGCTAACTTTACCGAACTACAACGCTCAACTGCAGCGACTAAAACCTGGTTAAGTTTCTGGTCTCAGGCGATGCACGAGCCGGGGTTAGCCAGGCTGCAACATATCAATAGCCAACGTTTGTATAGCAATCTTGCATTTTCTTTTAAGCAATTGCTTCCAGAGGCGGCTGCAATCAGCGCTGCCAAACAGACCGCGGCCATGATTGACGGTTTTTGGTTACGCAGTGCGTTGAGCGTTTGCCCCGAGAAAGAGTTCGAACAAGCCCAATTTTTATGCAAAGCCTTTATTGAGGCAGTGATCATGCAATATGGAGAAAATCAATGTCGTTAGTTATATATCAAAATTATGTCCACGGACAGCCTCTCTCAAATGACACCGGTGAAACCTTCGAAGTGATTAACCCGGCTACGGGAGACATCAGCTACCTGGTTGAGGTAGCCGATACAAATATTCAGAAAGCGGCCATAAAAAGTGCCAAAGCCGGTTTTGCCACGTGGTCAAAAATGACGGCTATAGCGCGTAGCCGTATCCTGTTAAAAGCCGTGGCGCTGCTGCGTGAACGTAATGACGCGCTTGCGGCTGTCGAAGTAAAAGACACGGGAAAACCTTGGCAAGAAGCGTCTGTGGTTGATGTCGTTACTGGCGCAGATTCTATCGAATTTTTTGCAGGCCTTGCCCCAAGCATCGAAGGCAACCAGCAACAGGTTGGCGATGACTTTTATTATACCCGCCGTGAACCCTTAGGAATATGTGCTGGTATCGGCGCATGGAACTATCCGCTGCAGATCGCCTGCTGGAAAGCAGCGCCGGCGCTGGCCTGTGGTAATGTAATGATTTTTAAACCGTCGGAAGAAACGCCACTCGGGGCCATAAAGTTAGCTGAAATATTTACGCTGGCGGGTGTGCCTGACGGTGTCTTTAACGTCGTCCAGGGTGACGGTCGCGTAGGCGCCTGGCTCACCACCCATGACGACATTGCTAAAGTTTCTTTCACGGGTGAAGTGGAGACGGGCAAAAAAGTGATGGCAGCCGCTGCCGGATCACTAAAAGACGTGACCATGGAATTGGGGGGAAAGTCGCCGCTCATTATTTTTAACGATGCCGATGTCGACAATGCGGTATCTGCGGCCATGTTAGGTAATTTCTACACCCAAGGTGAAGTCTGTACCAATGGTACCCGCGTATTTGTCCAGGAG
Source organism: Moritella sp. (assembly GCA_047628235.1). Lineage (GTDB taxonomy): Bacteria > Pseudomonadota > Gammaproteobacteria > Enterobacterales > Moritellaceae > Moritella. The sequence goes on along the minus strand of JBLHPA010000063.1, from coordinate 8,830 downwards.
GACATTTACCCGCGCTTTATCGCAAAGTTACTTGAGCGAACAAAAAACAATATCGTCTGCGGCGATCCGATGGATCCCGCCACTAACTTTGGCGCGCTTATCTCTAAGGCACATCAAGCGAAAGTACTTAGCTCTATTGAGATAGGCAAAGCAGAAGGTGCGCACTTGCTCACGGGCGGTCATGCCTTACAACCTGACAATGCGCCTCATGGTTTCTTCGTCGCGCCGACCATTTTTACCCAGTGCAGTGATGAAATGACGCTGAGCAAAGAGGAAATATTTGGACCGGTGATGTCAGTACTGACCTTCACCGACGAGGACGAAGTGATCCGCCGCGCCAACGCTACCCGTTTAGGTTTAGCTGCCGGTGTCTTTACCCAAGACATTACCCGAGCCCATCGCGTCATTCACCAACTCGAAGCCGGTATCTGCTGGATCAATGCCTATGGTGCATCCCCTGCAGAGATGCCCGTTGGTGGCTACAAGATGTCGGGAGTCGGCCGTGAAAATGGCAGCGAAACCTTAAAAGCCTATACCCAGATTAAAGCGGTGTATGTCGGCATGCAACCACTTGAAAGCCCGTTTTAAGGAGCACACATGACTGATTCGCAAACACAGAGCAATAGACAAAAAAAGTACGACTACATCATTGTTGGAGCAGGCAGTGCTGGCTGTGTATTGGCCAACAGGCTGTCGGAAGATCCGACTAACGAGGTACTGTTATTAGAGACGGGTGGTAGCGATAGAAGTATCTTTATTCAGATGCCGACCGCCTTGTCTATTCCGATGAACACGGCCAAATACGCATGGCAGTTTGAAACCGAAGCTGAACCGCATTTAGACAATCGCCGCATGCATTGTCCCCGCGGTAAAGTATTGGGTGGTTCCTCTTCGATTAATGGCATGGTCTATGTCAGAGGGCATGCCCGAGATTTTGATGAGTGGCAGCAGGCCGGCGCTAAGGATTGGGATTATGCCCATTGCCTACCTTATTTCAAGAAGGCGGAAACCTGGGCCTTCGGCAGCGACAAATATCGTGGCGACGCAGGGCCACTTGCTGTCAATAACGGCAATAATATGAAAAACCCGTTGTATCAAGCCTTTGTTGATGCCGGTGTTGATGCCGGATATATGGCGACAGCCGATTATAACGGCGCGCAGCAAGAGGGTTTTGGCCCCATGCACATGACAGTGAAAAACGGGGTACGCTGGTCAGCGGCCAATGCTTACTTAAGACCAGTAATGCTGCGCAGTAACCTAACCGTGATAACCCATGCGTTGGTGCACAAGGTGTTGTTTGAAGGTAAAAAAGCAGTGGGTGTGAGCTTTGAGCGTAAGGGCAAACTGACAGACGTGCATTGCAACAAAGAAGTGGTGCTGTCAGCCGGTTCTATCGGCTCGCCGCATATTCTCCAACTATCGGGCATCGGTGAAGCCAGCACATTGGCTGCGGCCGGTATTGAACCGATCCATGAGTTGCCGGGTGTGGGTGAGAATCTACAAGATCATCTTGAGTTTTATTTTCAGTTCAAGTGCCTTAAGCCTATTTCACTTAATGGTAAACTTGATCCGCTAAACAAATTCTTTATTGGTGCACGCTGGATATTGAATCGGTCAGGCCTGGGCGCGACTAATCACTTTGAGTCTTGTGGGTTTATTCGTTCAAAAGCGGGACTCGAATGGCCAGATCTGCAATACCATTTCTTGCCTGCTGCGATGCGCTATGACGGAAAAGAAGCATTTGCCGGCCACGGTTTTCAGGTTCACATAGGTCACAACAAACCCAAGAGCCGCGGCGCCGTCAAGGTGGTATCGAAAGATGCCCATATTGCCCCGAGCATTCAATTTAATTACTTGTCTCACGCCGATGACATTGCAGGGTTTCGCGCCTGTGTTCGTTTAACCCGTGAGATCATCAATCAGCCTGCATTGGATCAATACCGCGGTGAAGAAATTCAACCGGGCATGGCGATTCAAACCGATGAGGAAATTGACCGCTTCGTCAGAAGCTCGGTCGAGAGCGCCTATCATCCGTCCTGCACATGCAAGATGGGGGAGGACCCTATGGCGGTGGTGGATTCAGAAACCAGAGTACACGGCATACAAGGGCTTAGGGTGGTTGACTCCTCTATTTTTCCGACTATCCCTAATGGCAACCTTAATTCGCCGACTATTATGCTAGCAGAGCGCGCGGCTGATCTTATCTTGGGCAATGGGTTACTTGAAGCCTGTACTGCCGAGGTAACCCTAGCGGCAGACTGGCAGCAAACACAGCGGTTACAGCCGCCAAAAAGAGATGTAACACGGAAGATTTAATGCAATAGGTTTAATGAAATAGGTATACGGCCAGCCTAAGCCACATTGGCTAAATGGCCTGTTAACGTCACGTTCAATTTTTCAGGGTTTAAATATCGCAAACACGATATTTAAGGTTTGATGGGTTCGCTGTCTTAAAGCGGCAGCCTTCAAAAATTGTTCCTGACAATTTTATACATAATACAAGGAACCAAAGTATGTGTGACTTAACGATTAAGTCGGGAGTTAACCATGACTATCTGGCTTAATATTGGGATTTTATTTACCTTTCTCGCCATCGCCTTTGTGATCTATCGCTGGGGCAATGTGAAGTGTGTCGGCGTCACTCCTGTGCGTACCTTCACCTTCATCGCCATTTTATTTACCTCAGGTTTAGACGTGGGATTAATCATGTTCCCGCTTACCGAGTTTGCTGGATACGCAAACCTGGCCGCTAGCCCTGAATACGGCTTTAGTAATCCCTTGGCCATCGAGTTTGGCTTTTGGGCATTTTTGATCTGGGCATTTTATTTCTTAACCAGCGTCTATTTTTGTATCATAGAGCCGAGAGTTAAGTTCTTTGAGATCCCACTGGTTAAATTTATCAATAATTTCGTCATTATTGGCACCTGTGCTTTTACGGCTTATTTGTTGCTGACTAATTTACCTTGGTATCTGCCCGGACTGGGTGACGGTGAAACGGTTGTCGGCAGTTTCTACCTGATTGTCTTTGTTGTGATTGCCGCTGCTGTTTACTCAAGCACCAGCATTCGTTATGTGCGGATACTGAGTCTAACCAGCACTTGGCTATTCCTAGGGCTGATCGCGTTGATGTGGGCCGGCGCATTTTTATCAGACAGCGAAGGCATAAGTGCAGGCATCGGCAAATTTGCAACCACGTTTGCTTTGCTTGGTGATTACTTTGGCAATCTGCATCATTTTGTATTACCAATGAATGATTACCATGAGTTTTACCTATTTTGGTGGTTTGCATGGAGTATCATGATTGGCCAATTTACTTCACGCTTTGTGGGCGGAATGAAAATCTATCAAGTATTGATTGCTATGATGGTGTTCCCGTCAATTCCTATCGCAATCTGGTTTACCGTGCTCTATTATTATAGTGTTAACGAAATAGCGACCACAGGCTTTTATAATCTGGCTATGGTGCTCGTCGGCATGACTTTTGTGGTCAATTCACTGGACTCGTTGATCCGACTCTATACCGACAACCTCAACCTAACGGTGCAGCGTTTCGGCAAGGCTAAATACATCATTGGCAACATAGTGCTAATGAGTGGATTAACCTTATTGTTCAAGTTGGATTTCTTGCAAATACAGTGGGTAGGTGCCTTGGCTATCGGCCTTATTCTCGGTTGCTTTGGGTATATTGTAACGAAAAAATATAGCACGGTTGCCGCGATTGAATGTTCACCGAAAGAAAATAAAATAGATTTTGGAAAAATTGAATTAGTTACTTAGTTCGCTAATTCGTTGCATATATAATGTGACGGGAGTGCAAAGCAAAATAACATTCAGCTGTTATTTTGCTTTTTTTTTATTTGATGCATGAGTCTGGGCTAAATTTCTGTTATTGTGCAGGAAAAATAAGGGGGGGATTTATGGAAAAGTATGAACAATTATTAATTTCACTGCGCCGTGTGATCAGGGCGATTGATATACATTCTCGACAATTGAATAAGCAATCGGGCTTGACGGGTCCCCAGCTAATGGTAATGCAAAATATTGCCCAGCTTAAGGCACCGTTGGCCAAGGACATTGCGCAAGAAGTTGCCTTAAGTGCAGCTACCGTGACCACTATCATCGACAGACTTGAAAGTCGTGGACTTGTGATTAGAAAGCGCAGCGAAACAGATAAGCGTAAAGTACATTTATCATTGAGTGATTCGGGAAAATTATTGCTGAGTCAGTCACCTAAGCCACTGCAAGAGCATTTTATCAGGCGTTACCAGAACCTTGAAGAGTGGGAACAAAGCCAGTTGTTGTCAGCGGTTGAACGTATTGCCTCAATGATGGATGCACAAGAGCTAGATGCTGCACCGGTATTATTGGTCGGACAAATTCAAGAGGAAGGTCAATAACCATCGTTTAAATGTATCGATAAGGAAATGTGCGAGATGGTAGGGCTGTATAAAGATAAAGTTAAAAAGCCTGTTACCTCAGTGTTGAGGTAACAGGATTTTGATATTATTAATAATAGTATTAAGACTCAGCTGGTTTGACGGCGCATACTATCACCAAGAATCCAAGAATCCAAGAAAAGTGGCCTACAAAACGGTAAAGTTGTTGGCCAGAGATAACTGATGCACCGTACTCCGTTACAGCACCAGAAGAAATAGCCAGAACGTCAGTTGTATCCCCAGGAACCCCTTGAACGAATAGGGACATTTACTTTTAAATTTCGTGCTCTTGCGCCCAATCTTTTAACCGTTCTAAAATATCCAACGCTGTACGACCAAATTCCGTAATTTCATAAGCGACCGCGATAGGTCTATCACTGATCACTTCACGGGTGACCAAACCCTGGGTCTCTAATTCTTTTAACCGTTGATCGACCATTTTTTTACTTGCGCCGCCTAACATACGCGACAAATCATTAAACCGCACAGGGCCATCTTGCAGGTGCCAAAGTATCGATGCTTTCCACTTGCCGCCCAGCATACGCATGCCACGTTCCACAGCGCAAGGTTCTGCACAGGGATTTTCAACTTTTTTCTGGCCATTAACCATTGTTTCTAAAGTTGTTTTTATCATATCGCTCTAGGTTACTAAAAGTATACTGGTTGCTTTTATATCCCAGGGTATCAAAATACACCTAACCATACTAATTAAATTTAGATATACAGCGAGGAAACAACCAAAATGCCAACGTTAACGTCTTATGATCCCAGTACCGGAGAAGCCATCGGTACAGTTGCCATTACAACGGCTGCGCAAATACCTGCAATAACCAATGCCGCAAAGAAAGCGCAAAAAAGTTGGGCTGCATTATCATTAAGCAAACGCGAGCAGCTCGTTACTCAGGCTTATCAGCGACTTGTGCCAGTTCAAAATCAACTTTCCAAGCTGATTAGCCAAGAAATGGGTAAAGACCATCGTCGAGCGACTTATGAAGTCGGGGGGACTATCCAGAGTAGCGCGTATTTTTCGAATGAAATAGTTGAAGCGTTAACCGCTGAACAGGTTGACCGGGGTACTGAGTTACAGTACCGACCGCTTGGTATTGTGGCTGTTATTGCGCCGTGGAATTACCCATTAGCAATGATGAATAATTTATTAATGCCCGCATTAATTGCGGGTAATAGTGTGATTTTAAAACCATCCGAAGAAACCCCTTTAGTTGCAGAGCTTTTTGTTAATACATTAAATGAAATTTTGCCAGTTAATGTATTACAACTCGCTCAAGGGGATAAGCAGACTGGCCAGGCGTTAGTGGCCAGTGATATTAATATGGTTGCGTTTACAGGCTCAATGGCTGCTGGTAAGCATATCATGGCAAATGCAGCGCCCGGTCTAAAGCGTCTGGTTATGGAACTGGGCGGCAACGATCCGATGATTGTCATGGCCAGCGCCAACCTTGATGCGGCAGTACAGTTTGCCGTTGCCAGCTCCTTTGAAAATGCCGGGCAGATGTGTACCTCGACCGAACGCATTTATGTTGATGTCCGCGTTGCCGCTGAATTTGAGCGCAAAGTTGTTGATCTCGCTAGTCAATATAAAGTTGGCGCATGGGATCAACCGCACGTCAATATTGGACCTATTGTTAACCAAAAACAGCATAAAAATGTGCTGGCACAATTGCAAGATGCAACAGCAAAAGGTGCACAGATCTTACTTGGCAGTGATCATTATCCTCTCCCTTTCATCCCACCAACGGTCATTACAGGTATCACCCCAGATATGCGGTTAGAACAGGATGAAACTTTTGGCCCAGTCGTGGCGATAAGCCGCTTTGAGACTATTGATGAGGCCATCACCCGGGCCAATGACAGTCCTTATGGGCTGGGTGCCGTTGTATTCGGTGGTCAGGGCGCTAATGCCGTGGCAGAGCAACTTGAAGCCGGTATGGTCGGTGTTAATCAGGGGGCTGGCGGAGGTAATGCACCTTGGGTCGGCGCAAAGCAAAGTGGTTATGGTTTCCACGGCACTGCAGCAGGCCATCGTCAATTTGCGCAAGTACGCGTTATCAGTAAATAACCATCTTTAATTTGGTCGAGGAATACTTACTATGATGAATAAATTATCCCCTTGTGTCGATCATTTCGTGGTTGCTTATGAACCCGGTGCTGAGCACCCAGCACTGCCAGTTTGGGCCAGTGAACAGCCGAATATAGCCGTGTTATCCCCGGCAGCTAATAATGACATAACTAAAAGATCAGTATCGCAAGTACCCGGTGCTTTTCAATTACTCAATGTCTTTTCAAAAGAAGAATGCAAACGGCTTATTGCGGTCAGTGAATCGATGGGATACTTACCTGATGCCGCGGTGTCGTTACCGCGCGACATTCGCCATAATGACAGCCTAACCTGGGTGGTCGATGAACAGACTGATGGCATTATATGGGGCCGTGTTAAGCACTTAATGCAGGATGAGCAAGGTATATACAACGGCGATGCAGCCTTAGGTATCAACGCTCGGTTTCGTTTTTATCGTTACAGCAAGGGAGATTATTTTAAACCTCACTCAGACGGCTCCTGGCCTGGTAGTCGTGTTGTTAATAATGAACTCGTGGCCGATGCCTATGGTGATCGTTTTAGCCAAATGACATTTTTAATATTGCTCACGGAAGACTTTGAAGGGGGCGCAACACGATTTTTAGTCAATGCGGATGATCCCAGTCAACCTGCTCGCCGAGGAAACAATGTTGAAGAGGTCGATATTCGTACACCCGCAGGCAGCGTTCTTTGTTTTCCCCATGGGATGCACCCCTTGCACTGCATCCATAGCTCGGAGCCTATTTACAATGGGGTTAAATACATTATCCGCACCGATGTCTTGTTTAACTTGTAACTTGTGTTGTTACAGTGTGTTTAATTGCAGTAAGTAAAACGGGATCGTTAGCGCTTCCGGTTGTTCGCCTTTGTTGTTTCAACGCTATACTCGTTTATAAACGAAATAAATAAGTTGGCTTGGTGAAGGAAGTAAAGGAAGTCGGCTTTATTAAACAGAGGTTTATATGGAAGACGCGAATGGTCAGTTACAAGGAAAATTGGATAATGAGATCAACGATAAACTGCAGTTTATCGATTATGCTGAAGCGAAAATACTTAAGCATATAGGTAAAAACGCAAAACCTGTGTTGCAGCACTTTGCCATTAATGCGGCCTTGCTGAACCTAGAGGAAACCGCAGACAAGAATCACTATGTAGTGCTATTTGAATTACTGGCCTTGCAGCTAAACGCTTTCCTTGAATTGCCTGAAAGTCTTGTTGCCAATGCCTTCCGTGAAGAGATCACTGTTACGGTCAAGCAGCTGAATGACCTGGTTAGTGAAGTAGACGTTTCAGTGCTATAAGGTAACGTTAGCTCTTTCTAGTGAACCGTATTTGTATGAGCAGTGTTTGTATGAATAGGAATAGAAACAGGAATAGGTATCAGTATCAGAATGGAAATAGCAACACAAAAGCCTGCTTAGTCGCAGGCTTTTGTGTTGCTATACTTACTCGAAACTTCAGATATGAAACATCATGTGACATTATCTGAGCGTTTCACTGAAGTTGTAATTAGCTGATCACATAAAGTTTTGCTTGTCTTGATTCTACTATATGTCTTCTTTTCAACTTCTTCGCCATGTCCGGCGTTAAATCAGAATGGAGCACTTCCAAAAGACCTTGGCCTTTACTCTTTAGATAAGCCGCCACTAGCGGGCGTGTTGGATCTTCATGATTTTTAGCCCACTCATAACTTGCTGCTGCATCTGCTGGTGGCTTTTTCTTAGCGGTGATATAAACACTACCATCAGGAAAGGTTACACGGTAAATATTGATCATTTCTGTCTCGCTTTAATCTTAGTCATCAAAACTTTGAATAGTATTCCCGTAGTATGACAGCTTTTTATCAGTTAAGCAGAATTAACCCCGCCAGTTATCCGATAGATGCAATATTAAACGTTGAAAATGGCGAACGCACCGCCAGAAAACTCATTCGCAACAGAACTGCGCCGTATCATACGGGTCTATGTAATTTAAGGTTCACTTTTTGTTCATAGCAGCTTCATGTCTTGATTCAACAATTGGTCTACACCAATAACCCATCAAGGAAAGATCATGAAAGGAATCATACCCACCTCCACTAAGCTCATTATCGGTTTGTTATTGTTTGTCCCCATAACCACCACGGCCGCAAGTAATCTTAGTCCGGTTACCGCAGATAATAATATTTTGGCACCTGAGGTAAAAACAGGGGATAAAAAATTATTACTGATTGGCATCGATGGTTTGCAGTTAGCAGCGTTGCAGAAAGTGAACACGCCTAACTTTGACCGTCTAATAATAAGAAAGGCTTATGCAGGCG
>JBLHPA010000062.1:0-15944 GCA_047628235.1 Moritella sp. | reverse complement strand
CGGGTTTATCGCAATAATAACTGCCACTAATCAGTGCATGCATGCAATCAGACTCAGACACAAAGCCAATAACTTCATCTTGACTATTTACGACTGGCGCTGCGTTAATATGATGCTGAGTAAATATTCTTACCACATCAACCAGTGACGTACCACATTGGATCCGTGGCATATTATTTTTCATTTCGTCAGAAACTCGAATCATAGTCATTGGTATATTTCCTTAAAAATAAATAGGCAATAACTATAAAACAGTAATAGACATAGGTAAAAACAATTAAACCTAACAGTTCAACTGTCAGTACCTATCGAAATATAACTCAGCTTTTACGCAGGAATCATATCGCCATCATAGCGGTGATAAATGTTCCACCATAAACTGTAAACTGCGTTTGCCACGAAATTCATTCACATCGAGTTTATACGCCAGTTCAACTTTTTGCACCGACGCGTCAGGCCAAACCTCAAGATCGACATTAAACGCAATAGCATCTACTAACGGGCCACCCTGTTCAGGTTCCAACATCATTTTCAGATGTTTCTTGCCCACCAAACGCTGTTCGCGTAATTTAAAAATGCCATCAAAGATAGGTTCTGGGAACATTTGCCCCCAAGGTGCGGCCTCTTTTAGCATTTCTGCAGTAGGCAATGTGAGCTGTTCCGAAACCAGTTCACCGTCACTGAGCACGACGCCCGTTAATTGGTCCTCAGTGAGTAGTTCCTGTACCAGGGCGTTAAATTGGCGCGAGAATTCAGCGTAGCAATCGAGCCGCAGTGATAATCCCGCCGCCATGGCATGCCCCCCGAATTTCAGGATCATGCCAGGGTTGCGCATGTCTAATAGCTCAAGCGTATCTCTAAGGTGCAGTCCAGGTATAGAGCGCGCAGACCCCTTAACTTCACCTTCTCCCGCATCCGCAAACGCAATAACCGGACGATGAAAGCGCTCTTTAATCCGAGAGGCAACGAGTCCTACAACGCCCTGATGCCAGTCATCTTGGAACAAACAAATACCGTAGGGCAAGTCGTCATTACTTAAATCCAGTCGCTGTAAAATAGCCAGCGCCTCTTGCTGCATTGAACTCTCAATTTCTTTCCGCTCTTCGTTAAGACTGTCAAGTTCACCCGCTAAACGACGGGCATTATTAAGATCGTCACAAAGTAGCATTGCCACGCCAATGGACATATCGTCTAACCGACCTGCCGCATTTAATCTTGGTCCCAACGCAAAGCCCAGATCACTGGCACACAGTTGCGCCTGATTACGGTTAGCAATTTCAATCAGCGCCTTGATGCCCGGGCGACATTGATCTGCCCGAATACGTTGTAAACCTTGGTGCACTAAGATCCGATTGTTAGCATCCAAAGGGACAACATCCGCAACGGTTCCTAAGGCCACAATATCTAATAGACAAGCTAAATTGGGCTCAGTAAGCGCATGCCGGGTAAACCAGCCTTGTTCACGTAAAGCACTGCGCAGCGCTAGCATAAGATAGAATGCAACCCCAACACCAGCCAAGTTCTTACTGGGAAACGGGCAACCATGCTGATTTGGATTCACTATCGCATCTGCCGCTGGGATCTCTGCACCTGGTAGGTGATGATCGGTTACCAGCACCTTGATGCCTAATGCTTGTGCAGCAGCCACCCCGGCAATACTAGAAATACCGTTATCCACAGTCATGATCAACTGTGCCCCATTTGCCGCGGCAAGATCGACAATTTCAGGGCTTAAACCATAACCAAATTCAAATCGGTTCGGTACTAAAAAATCAACATTGCGATAACCTAGCATTTTAAAACCCAGCACGGACAGTGCAGTACTCGTTGCGCCGTCAGCATCAAAGTCACCAACCACAATAATACGCTGGTTTTGCGCTAATGCTGCAACCAAGAGTTCACATGCAGCGTTAATGCCTTTGAGTTGATTCGGCCGTAATAAATGTTTTGCCCCTTTCTCCAACTCTTGGTCACTGGTTACTCCACGGCTGACATAGATCTGTCGCAGCAAAGTCGGAATGTCAGCTGAGATACCGTCACAACTAATACTGTCTCGACGTTTAATTTGCTTATTCAATGTTATGATTTATCCAAGTTTTGTAAAATACTGAGTAGCTGTGCAGCAGGCGCATAACCTGGCTTCATTTGCCCATTGTCAAATACAATGGCTGGCGTGCCGGTAACGCCCAGGCGCTGGCCAAGTAGATATTGAGCAGCAATATTGTTAGTACAGCTCTGCGGGCTAATATCTGCCCCCTGTTTGGCGCTATTCATCGCGGCAACCTTATCGTCTGAACACCAAATTGATACCATATCGCGATAGGTTTTCGAATCGAGGCCTCCTCGTGGGAACGCCAGGTATTTCACACTAATGCCCAGCGCATTATATTGTGCCATTTCACTGTGCAATTTACGGCAGTAGCCACAATTGATATCGGTAAATACGGTGATGGAATACTTTTCATTCTCAGCAGGATAATTGATCGTATCTTCAATAAAGTCTGCCATGGCATCTTTGCGTACTGCAGCCATTGCCTGCTCGGTTAAATCCACGACCGTATTATCTACGATTTGGTAAAGCGCCCCTTGGATCAAATTAGACGCATCTGCATTAACATAAAAAATACCTTGCTCTGTCACCACCTCATATAAACCGGGGATGGCACTCACACTTATTTTTTTCACGTCAAAGTTAAGTTTTTCGGCCAAGGACTGGCTCAATGCATCATGCAGTTGTGCTGATATGCCAGCGCCGCTTACGGTCGCTATCTGAAGTGGTTTATCTGTATTTATGACTGTACTGCTTGTGGCGTTGCTATTTGTGGACACATTCTGTGCCGCATTGAAATTCGAGCCGAGGAAAAAACTGCCTACCAGTCCTGCAACCGTCGCTGCAATTAACATTTTCTTTAACATATGATCTCCGCTTATCATACTGCCTTGTGAATATAGAGAGTGATAAACTAACAGAATTAGTGCCCTATCACTAGCCCTTAATGCTTATCCTTATCCCTACCACTGCCTTTAACACTTATACCTATAACATCAAGCAGTTAAGCCCTAGGGTGATGTTCGCTGTGTAATTGTTCCAACCTGGCCGTAGCAACATGGGTATAAATTTGTGTGGTTGATAAATCACTGTGCCCCAATAACATTTGTACGACACGTAGATCCGCCCCATAGTTCAATAAGTGGGTAGCAAAAGCGTGCCTCAACGTATGCGGTGACAGATGGGTAGTTATACCTGCAACTTGAGCATAATACTTTAGCCGATGCCAAAATGTTTGCCTCGTCATAAAATTCCCACGTCGGGATGGAAACACCACATCTGAAGTCAGGCCTTTTAGCAGACCCGCTCTCGCTTCATCAATGAAACGTTCAATCCAATATACCGCTTCTTCCCCCATCGGCACCAAGCGTTCCTTGCCCCCCTTACCCGTAACCCTTACTAGTCCTTGCCGTAAACTTACCGACTCCATACTCAACCCAACCAGTTCGGATACCCGTAACCCGGTTGCATACAGTAATTCCAGCATCGCTTTATCCCGTAACTGGATAGGATCATCCAGATCTGGCGCAGTAAGCAAAGCGTCCACTTCAACTTCAGAAAGATCCCCTGGTAGCCGCTGCGGTAATTTAGGGCTGATTAACAGTGCAGTAGGGTCATCATCACGCACTTTCTCCCGATAAAGATATTGGTAAAAACGCCGAACCGCACTCAGTTGTCGGGCTGTCGAGCTTGCTTTATAACCAAGATCAAAACGGCTTGCCATAAACGCTTGAATATCGAGACGCTCTACTGTTAGCATCTGTTTTTTATGCAACTCAAGCCAGTGATGATATTGACTAAGATCGTTACGATAAGAAATTAACGTGTTGTCCGCCAACCCTCGTTCGTGCCACATAGTGTCTAAAAACTGCTCAATTATTTCGATTTTTTCCAAGCCTAAGCCCTTCTTATTTTATATATAAATTTGAATATAAATTATATTTTCATGGCTATTTTCGACATTATACCAATACTGTATAAATAAACATGAATTATAGTTTAATTATCTCATGTTACCATTACCCTTAATTGTCAACTTCTGGGTTCACACTATGAAAATCGGATTATTTTACGGTTCAACTACCTGCTACACTGCCATGGCGGCAGAAAAAATTCAAACTGAAATGGGCACTGAACTGGTCGATTTACATGATATAAAGGAAACATCATTATCTGAGATTGCCGATTATGATGTGTTGATTTTCGGCATTTCAACCTGGGACTATGGAGAACTGCAGGAAGACTGGGGGGATCTCTGGGATGAACTGGACGGAATCGATCTCAACGGCAAAACAATTGCCTTATTTGGTCTCGGTGATCAAGTAAATTACACCGAGTGGTATCTTGATGCTATGGGCATGCTGTTTGATCAACTGCAAGGAAAAGGCGCTCATTTTATTGGTCAATGGCCAAATCAGGGTTATGAATTTGTAGCCTCAAAAGCATTAACAGTAGATGACAATAATTTTGTTGGATTAGCTTTAGATGAAGACAGCCAGTACGACCTCACCGAACAGCGTATTGCGAACTGGAGTTTACAAGTTTTAGAGCAGTTACAAGAACAGTATTCGTAAGCTATGTTTAATATACCCAAACCACTTCAAGATGCAGGGTTCAGCGAGAATTTTTGGAATCTTATATCTTGAAGTGGCTTGGGTATAAAGATCACATAACGATCGGAAATCGATTTTTAGTTAAAGCTGCTGAAGGACTGGTTGTAATGCACACACCACAGTACTCGTTTACTATCAAGTTTATGCATTGGCTCATGGCCATCACTCTTATCTCACTATTGGTGGTGGGCTACCACATGACAACCTTAGTGGACGGGCCTTACAAAGTGCTTATTTATGACCTGCACAAGGCATTTGGCTTATTGGCATTAATTCTCTTACTATTTCGCGTGATGATTAGGTTGCGGACACAACCAGCGTCTCAGTACAATTCCAGATTACAATTACGCCTTTCTCAACTCATCAGCCTGGCATTATATCTGCTGATGTTGGCTATGCCCATTTCCGGTATTCTGTTCGCGCAGAGTAGCGGGCAGCCTATCACTTTCTTTGGCTTATTCGATATTCCTACACTGGTAACAAAAAATGATACACGCGCCAGTATCGCTCATACCAGCCATGAAATAATCGCTTACCTTTTTTGGCTGCTGATAATTCTGCATGTGATGAGTGCGCTATATACCTATGACCATTCAAAATTCAAAAATCAGCAAGGCGAGAGATGACCCGATTCAAGGTATAAAAAAGGCACTGCTATCAACTTGATAACAGTGCCTTATTATTTTATGTAATCCAACTAAGCTGGCTTATTTTGGTGAAACATTCTTCATATAATCGAAGAAGTCGCTATCAGGGGAAATAACCATCACATCTGACTTACTGTTAAAGCTTTTGACATACGCTTGTAAGCTTCGTAAGAAGTTATAAAATTCAGCATCTTTATTATATGAGTTTGCATATACTTCAGCGGCAAGTGCATCACCCTTACCACGTAGCTCACGCGCGTCACGATTAGCGCCAGCTAACATAACAGTCACTTTAGCATCAACAGCAGCTTTCAATATTTCAGCTTGCTCATAACCTTGCGCACGGTGTTCTTTCGCGACAGCATGACGCTCAGCGCTCATCCGTTGGAAAATACTGTTGCTTACTTCTGGCGGTAAATTGATCTGCTTAATACGCACATCTTCCACCAACATACCTAATTCCGAAGAACGAGCCATACGTTTCAGTGCCGTTTCCATTACTTCGCCACGTTGACCCGAAACAATATCTTTAATGGTTCGATTACCGATCTCATTACGCAGACCATTGGTAATTTTACGCTGTAATAATGATTGAGCCTGTTGAATATTACCGCCATTAGTAGCGAGGTAAAATTTCTCAAAATCCTCAATACGCCATTTAACGTAAGAATCGATGATAAGATCTTTCTTTTCCGAGGTAACAAAACGATCGGCTTGTCCATCAAGTGTTTGCAAACGCGCATCCAATATCCGGATCGAATCGATAAAAGGTACTTTAAAGTTTAATCCCGGTAGCGCAACTTTAGCTTCACCTTCGGTTTTAAGTACTTTACCAAATCGAACGACAAGAGCACGCTGGCCTTCATTGATGACAAAGAAAGAAGAAAAACCAAGTAATAGCACAAGAGCTAAAATAACCGCTTTTAATTGATTCATGGTTTAGTTTCTCCCTGCGTTAAAACGTTCAGGACGAACATTAGTGTCCGTATCTGGGTAAGTGTAACGGCTGTTTGCTATCGGTGGTTTTTGCGGTGCCTGTACTGTGTTAGCTGGGCGCGCAACTTGCCCTGCATTTGATGAGTTGATAATTTTATCCAACGGCAAGTACAACATATTACCTGAGCCTTCTGTGTCAACAACAACTTTAGTTGTGTTGGAGTAGACCTGCTCCATCGTTTCTAGGTATAAACGTTGTCGAGTCACTTCAGGAGATAGCTGGTAATGCGGCAGTAAACTCTCAAAACGAGCCACTTCACCTTGCGCTTTAAGCACAATTTGTTGCTGGTAAGCTTCGGCTTCCTGACCGATACGTTTCACTCTACCACGGGCAGTCGGTTCGATCTCACGAGCATAAGCTTCTGCTTCACGAATGTAGCGTTGCTCATCTTCTTGTGCTGCGATAGCATCATCAAACGCTTCTTTTACTGCTTCTGGTGGACGTGCCGACAAGAAGTTAACATCAACCAGTTCAATCCCCATATTGTAGTCACCAATAATGGTTTCAATATGTTCACGAGTACTATGACGTACCACTTCACGCCCAGTTGTGATGACATCATCCATCGTAGTATGACCGATCACATAACGTAATGCGCTATCAATGGCCTGATGCAAACTATCGTCAGGGTTAATCACACTGAACAAATACTCTCTTGGATTAATAACCCGGTATTGAATATCCATGTTCACATCAACCACGTTTTCATCCATGGTTAACATCGATCCTTTCGCTGGCATAGAGCGTACAGACTTCACATCAACCGGAATAACCCGATCAATAAAAGTCGGCAACCAAGACAGACCGGGGGTCGCTGTTGCTGAGTATTGACCAAGTCGTAACACAACGCCACGCTCAGCCTCTTTGATTGTATAGAAGCCACTCACCACCCAGATTACGGCAAGCACACCAAGCACCAGAGAGATACCAACTTTATTAAAGTTGGAACCGCCACCTGAAAACTTGTCGCCCATACCACCAAACTTGCTGGTTAGTTTTTTAAATACTTCGTCAAGATCAGGTGGGCCCTGATCTTTACCTTTTTGTCCCCACGGGTCACGGTCTTTATTACCGCCATTTCCGGGCTCATTCCAAGCCATTTGCATCTCCATTACCAGATAGTTTCGGGAAAAATATAAATTATACCAGCCTACTGGCTAAGAATAAAATTTTCAATATTATTACATTTATGTTTCTTCAAACGCTGCCAGTCTATCATGGTCATTCTCACATCAAGTAACCAATCTCCATTTTCAGCAAACGCTTCGTACTCAATACAATTTAAATTATATAAATGGCTAGCAATATTACCCTGTGTGGATGGCAATTGCAGCCTGACAATTTTCATCGTACCAGCAAGTAACTCTGTTAACGCCTGATACAAGAGTTCAGTACCTTGACCCGACATGGCTGACAACCAAACTCGGATCGGTTTGTTGTCATCATCATAATCAATTCGGCACTTACCATCATCAAGTTTATCAATTTTATTACAAATCATTAAACTTGGCACTTCATCCGCATCAATCTCAGCGAGTACAGATTCAACTTCCGCGATGTTTCCCTGCATCTTCTCATCCGCACAGTCCACCACATGCAAGAGTAGATCTGCTTCCCGCGTTTCCGTTAATGTGGCTTTAAACGCAGCAACTAAATCATGAGGTAAATGCCGAATAAAACCAACTGTATCCGCTAATACCACCTCTCCCACATCGGCGACTGAAATCCGTCTTAAGGTCGGATCCAGTGTCGCAAACAATTGATCTGCGGCATATACATCCGAACCAGTCAGATGATTGAATAATGTTGATTTACCTGCGTTGGTGTAACCCACTAATGAAATTGTCGGTATTTCTCTGCGTTTGCGTGAACGTCGACCTTGGTCACGCTGTGTCACTACCTTGTCTAACCGGCGTAAAATACTGCTCATTCGCGCACGAATTAACCGACGGTCGGTCTCCAACTGAGTTTCACCCGGCCCGCGCAAACCAATGCCGCCTTTCTGCCGCTCCAAGTGAGTCCAACCGCGAATTAATCGGGTTGACAGATGCCGTAACTGGGCTAATTCAACCTGCAGTTTACCTTCATGAGTCCTGGCTCTCTGGGAGAAAATATCTAAAATTAACCCCGTTCTATCCAGTACTCGGCACTCCATTAAAGCTTCTAAATTACGCTCTTGCCTAGGTGCTAAAGCATGATTAAAAATCACAATATCGGCATCATACAGTTTTACTGCGGCCGCTATCTCTTCTGCCTTACCTGAACCGACATAATATTTTGGATGCGGCTTAGAACGGGAACCCGTCACGACAGTCAACGCTTGCGCGCCTGCCGAAGACACTAACATTTCCAGTTCGTGCAGATCTTCTCTGTTACCGTCATCATTAAAATCATTATGCACCAAAATGGCGCGTTCACCCGCTTCATAACGATCAAACAAGTTTTAGACTCCTTGTTATAGCTAAACCAGCAAAGTTTTTTGTTTTTACATTTAATGTCAAAGAGTTACTTATCACTTTCTATATCGGTTTGAATACCATGCTGTAGTGGCCTTGCTGGTACCACAGTTGAAATAGCATGCTTATAAACCATTTGGCTAATTGTATTTTTAAGCAAGATAACAAACTGATCAAATGATTCAATTTGGCCTTGTAATTTAATACCATTAACTAAATAAATTGCGACCGGGATTCTTTCACGACGTAATGCATTTAAGAATGGGTCCTGTAATGATTGCCCCTTAGCCATCAATAATTTCCTTTTAGTTAAAATTTTTATTATAGTAAAAAATATATACGATATTTACCAGTATACAACTTAAAAATAGACTCTAGCCAACTGATAATAAAACTTTTTCTACATTTTCATCTTGTTTTGAGCCCAATAAGGTCAAATCGTTCCAATTTTTTAGCCATGTCATTTGTCGTTTCGCGAGCTGCCGCGTCGCAACTACACCGCGGAATATCATCTCTTCCCGATCGATTTGACCAGCGATATATTCCCACATTTGCCGATAGCCGACACAACGCATTGACGGTAAATCTAAATTCAGATCATCTCTTGCATACAAAGCGTGCACTTCAGCTTCAAATCCAGCATCGAGCATCAGCTGAAAACGGCGCTCAATACGTTCATCAAGTATCGCCTTTGTAGGAACAAGCGCGAACTGAGCAACATCATAAGGTAAAGGCTCACCTTTCTGTTTAGTCAGCTCGGTAAGTGATTGACCCGTGATCCGATATACTTCTATCGCCCGACAAACACGCTGAGCATCATTCACGTGTAACCGCGCCGCTGCCGCGGGATCGAACAGCGATAATTCATCATGCAATGACTCCCAACCCCTTGATTTTGCTTCTTCTTCAATTTCCTGCCGAATAAGCGGTACTGATGTTGGAACCGGAGAAATACCTTCCAGTAAAACTTTAAAATAAAGCATAGTACCGCCAACCAGCAAAGGAATTTTTCCCATATCAGTGATCGATTGCATATGTTTTATTGCATCGGCCCGAAAATCAGCAGCCGAATAACTGTCTGCCGGATCAATAATATTGATCAAACGGTGCGGCGCCTCAGCAATTTCTGCTACCGTTGGTTTGGCACTACCAATATCCATTCCCTTATAAATAAGTGCAGAATCGACACTGATAATTTCACAGGGAAAATGTTTTGTTAACTCAATAGCAAGATCAGTTTTACCTGATGCCGTTGGCCCCATTAAGAAAATAGCTTTTGGTAATGGTCTATTTTTCTGCAGTTGAGTCACAGTTAAATCTCTCTATTATTGACATATAGTCAATTTGTTCAAACAGTGTAGCGTTATATTGCGACTGCACTGAAGCGGCATGCATCATAAACTGGCTATATATCTGGGTTGCTTGTTCCCAGGTAAACGCCGTCAAACCATGACTACCTTGTGTCGCCAGCCAATGGCACAAAGCCGTAACCTCAGTAGTCGATGACTGAGCAGACAAATGAACTAACTGCTGCAGCAATTCAGGTAAGATCACGGGTAAATTGGCTTGTCGCAATAGTGCCGGCACCTTCCTTACGATAATGGTGGCAGCATTGCTGTAATTCAACTCCAAACCCAGTTTATTAAGTAAAACTTGCTGGTTTTTTGCGATCTCAACAAAGTTTTTATCTAACTTAATCGCAATTGGCAAAAGCAACGGCTGTGAAACAATGTTTTCTTGCCAGCCGGATAGTAACTGCATTTTACAGTTCAAGCGCCAGCAAGAAAGCAAATCAAGCAATAAGAGTGCATCAGCATCTTGCAGAAGTAGATATTTGTCAGCGACTACTGTCAGTAATTTAGCTTTTCCAGGCGATTGTGTGACATGGCTACTACCAGCCTCAGTCTTACCCGGTTGCAGTAATTTGGTGTACTGTTTGAGCTCGTTCGCAGCCGGTCTATGCGCCATATTTGGCCCTGCATAGCTCTGCCCTCCATAACCCAGCCCCTCATAACCTTCTGATATACCTTGTGAAACTACGTTACCAGCCGTAGTGTCTGACTTAGCCGTTACTGCTAGAGAACCATACTGATGCTGCTCTTTTTGCTGTGCAGTTCGGACTAAAGAGTTAACCTGTCCGGGATAGGTGATCTCAGCAACTGCAGGTAGCAGTCCCTCGGTCGACTCATCAGTCGACTTATTAGCTAAGAGTGCACCATCAAGTCCTTGCATTACCGCTTTAAATACCGCTTGAAAAATAAAATCATGTACCAATCGAGCCTGATGAAAGCGTACTTCATGCTTGGCGGGGTGGACATTAACATCGACCTCTCGGACTGAAACCTCAATAAAGAGTACATACGCAGGTGCTGCCGATACACCCGTTGCTTCTTCATAAGCCTGGCGTAAGGCATGGTTTATCAACTTATCGCGCATCATTCGGCCATTGACGTAACTGTACTGCACATCCTGTGGTGAATGCTCATGCGGCAGGCCAACCCAGCCCCACAACTTGATATCACTGTGCTCACAATTTAACGCGATACAATGGGCCATAAAGTGAGTACTGGTGACACTCGCCACGCGACGTTCTTGCTGCTCGATGCTGGCTGCCGGGCGGTAACTTCGGATCACCTTACCATTATTTTTTAAGCTGAACTGCAGATCGAAACGGCTCAACGCGAACCGGCGGACCAGTTCATCGATATGATTAAATTCAGTTTTATCAGTACGTAAAAATTTGCGCCGAGCGGGTGTATTAAAAAACAGATCAGAGACTTCAACAGTAGTCCCAACCGGGTGCGCTGCAGGTTTTACCTGCACCTGCATATCACGGCCTTCCGCGTATGCTTGCCAGGCCTCCTGCTGCAGCTTAGTGCGAGACGTAAAGGTAAGCCGGGACACGGAGCTGATACTTGCTAGCGCTTCCCCACGAAACCCCAAGCTGTCTATCGCTTCTAAATCATCCAGGGTTGCCAGTTTACTGGTGGCATGTCGGCTCAATGCGAGCCCAAGTTGCTCTTTTTCTACCCCGCAGCCATTATCACGAATGCGGATCAACTTGGCGCCACCTTTTTCAATATCAATGTCGATACGAGTCGCACCGGCATCAATACTATTTTCAATCAACTCTTTCACGACTGAGGAGGGACGTTCAACCACCTCACCTGCGGCAATTTGATTGGCTAATCGAGGTGGTAAAACTTGAATTATCATAACAAACCTAACTCGTTGGAATTTTTAGTTTCTGGCCAATATAAACTGTGTTTTTCTTTAAATTATTCACCTGCTTAAGCCGTGCAACTGTCACCCCATAACTCACCGCTATCACAGACAAAGATTCCCCTTTCTCCACGATGTGTGAGCTGCGCTGCAGATACGCCAGGTAAGTATCTTTCGGTGGCGCACTGCGGAAATACTTATAAATGCCCTGCGCAATCGCTTTCGCAATTTTTTGCTGGTGAGCCTTTGTAGTCAGCTTTTTACCTTCAGCATAGTTAGTCACAAACCCTGCTTCCACCAACAAGGAAGGTATATCGAGCGATTTTAGTACGGCTAAACTCTGCTGGATCGGTTTCGATTTATGCATACCAGTCACCCGCGAGAGTTCATGATGGATCATTGATGCTACCTCAAAGCCCTCATAACGAGAGTTCTGCATGCCTAACTCGAGAAATGTGCGTTGTAGGTCATCAGCACCATCACTGTTTTTAATCGCTTCGCCAACTCCGCCCAGCAGGCCATTTAAGTTATCATCACGGAGTTTTTTGCCGAACTCATATTTCGCTCGTCCATTTGATAATACTAACGTTGATGCGCCGGACGGTTTCGATGAGGTAAAACCATCTGAATGCACAGAGACTAATAACTCGGCTTTATATTTTCGGGCAATCGCAGATCGTTCATTTAACGAGATATAACGATCATCCTTACGGATCAATACAGCCTTAATACCTTTCTGTTTATTTAAGATGGCCACTGTTTTTTTTGAGATCGCCAAATTGATGTCTTTTTCAACAAATTTCTTGAAACCGATAGAGCCAGGATCATTGCCACCATGACCGGCATCAATCGCAATCACCACATCTCTCGGTGGCGGTCGTCGTCTTGGTTTTTTCACTACTTTATTAGCGATTATAGGCCGCGATTTTTTCACAACAGACTTGGATGGTTTAACGGGTAAATCGATCACTAATCTATAGTTTAATTTTTTATTCCCCGCCAATTCAAACGATCGATATTTTATCGATTTAGCGAGATGGAAAATAATCCGCAGATCTGCCGACTTAGCTGATTTGGCTTGTTCAACCCGGGTAATATTACTACTCAAGGCTGCAAGCTTAGCTATCTTAGCTCTGTTTTTAGTTCCAGCAAAATCAACCACTAATTGCGTTTTTTTATGCCTGCCGTAAAGATTAAATGACGGCTTTTTAGCCAAATCAAATACGATCCGCGTTTTATCGGCATGCTCAACAATACGGATCCCATTAACCGTATTTGCAGCATAGCTGAACGGGAGAATGCAAAAATAAAAGATGCCAAGTAGTAAAATCCGTTTAAACATCATGTCCTGCGTTTGTTGCTGCTAGTTTATTGACCAGTTGTGAGCCCAATTCGCTACCCCCCTCGACGAGCACTTCCCGCTGCTCACCCACGTAACTCAAGCGGATATGCACATCTGCTGCAGGCAGGAATCCTTCTCCCTGCTGTGGCCATTCAATTAAACACAAACAATCATCAGCAAAATAATCACGAATGCCCATGAATTCTAATTCTTCCGGATCTGCCAAACGGTACAAATCAAAATGATACACATTCCAATTAGCCAGCACATAAGGTTCAACTAAAGTATAGGTGGGACTTTTGACATTGCCTTGATGACCCAAGGCTTGAACAAAACCACGGGCTAGCGTTGTTTTACCCGCACCCAGTCCTCCGTGTAAAAAAAAGGTGGTGGCAGCAGTGCATAAATGGGCAATATGAGCACCTAAGGCCACAGTTTCCGATTCATTTGCTAATAAAACTTTTACTTTATTTGTCATCTAACGAGGGTACCTTAAACTTAAAAATAGAATGCGGCCAGTAAACGAGTGAAAAACAAATACCCACAATAACCGATATAGATGCAACTACCTAACATTGGCAGTGTTAGATTCTACAAATTGTCGAGCCCAAAGAAAACTACAATATGGTAAACTTTACCTCAATTTACTCATAAACAAGTAATAAATCATGCCTCAGGTAGATTATCAACAACTTACAAAACTAATCAAAGGCTGGGGCACTGAGCTTGGTTTCCAACAAGTCGGCATTACCGACGTTGATCTGGCTACATATGAACCGTATTTTCAGCAATGGTTAGACAAAGGCTATCATGCTGATATGGATTATATGTCTCGCTACGGCACTATGCGCACCCACCCGGAAGAACTCTACCCCGGAACCATTCGCGTTATATCGGTGCGCATGGATTATTTGCCGCCCGATGCCTTAATGGCAACCACGCTAAAACAAAAAAACAAGGGTTACATCAGCCGCTATGCGCTAGGCCGTGATTATCATAAATTAGTACGTAAGCGACTTAAAAAATTGGGACTGATGATCTCCGAATATTGCGAAAAGCTCGATGCTCGCCCCTTTGTCGATACGGGCCCTTTACTGGAGCGTCCTTTGGCAGAAAAAGCCGGGCTAGGTTGGACAGGGAAACACTCGCTAATCTTGAATAAAGAGGCGGGATCTTGGTTTTTTCTTGGTGAAATTTTGATAAACCTGCCTTTACCAATCGATGCACCGATCGAGAATCAATGTGGTAAATGCACCGCCTGCTTACAAATCTGTCCTACCCAAGCAATTGTTGAGCCCTACACTGTTGATGCTAACCGCTGTATTTCCTACCTCACCATTGAGTTATTTGGCCCAATACCTGAAGAATTCCGGCCCTTGATTGGCAATCGCATTTATGGCTGTGACGATTGCCAGCTTATTTGTCCGTGGAACCGTTTTGCTGCGATTACCGAAGAAAACGATTTTCATCCGCGTGCAGATCTACATTCACCTGAATTATTAAGCCTTTACTGCTGGACTGAAGCTTACTTCCTCAAACAAACAGAAGGCTCACCAATCCGCCGGATTGGTCATGAGCGTTGGCTCCGTAACATTTCAGTGGCGTTGGGGAATGCCCACTACGATCCACTGATAGTGGCGGCACTGGAAGAAAAATACTCGAATACAACCCCCCTGGTGCAGGATCATATTAACTGGGCACTACGCCAGCAGAAACAAAAACAGCAGCAAATACCTGTTCAGCAAGTTGACAAGGCGAAGAATAAATTGATCCGGATGGTAGAAAAAGCCCTGCCACGGGATGCCTAGCGTTTTTTCGGTACCCAGGCCCAAATAAACTCTGCATTAATCGGTTCATTACCTTCGCTGTCCGTGATCACCACGGGCACAGAAACATCGCCTTTTTCAGTAGTGCGTATGCGGGTAATTTCTGCATCGCTGAGCTGAGCGACGGCAGTCAGATCGCCTGCAGCACGGCGCACATAATCAATGTTCATGTTTTTTAATACCGGGATCCGATCATCCGGTACATGCATACCAACCAGAAAACCAGTCGCCGACTCACCCAATAAAGCCATTGCTGCCGCATGGATACCACCGATGTGATTTTGTACGCGTTTATGATTTTTAAGGATTAATTTAGATTTCGAAAAACCTAACTCTTCAAATCGAATCCGCGAGGTACCCGCATATTTAATCACACGGCCAAAAACAAACGACAGAACAGTTGGATGCGAAGCGATAGGGAGCATCGTTATTTTTTTTACTATATGACTTAATTTATTTTCAGCCTTCATGTCAATCCTCGACGTTATTCATTCCTAATTACGGTACAGCGTGTGATCAAGCGATATCACACTGAATAGAGTAAATACATTAACACTGAATGGTTTATATGCATTGGTATAAATGACACAGGTCAAGGGAAATAAATGAGATGAATAAGTCGGAGATAATGACGAAAAAAGGAGAATAAAGAAGGAAAATGAAGAATTGGAGCGGTACAAGAGGCTCGAACTCTTGACCTCAACCTTGGCAAGGTTGCGCTCTACCAACTGAGCTAGTACCGCTTCGGTCTGATTTAAAGTTTCAGGAACTGTCTCTATCTCATCATTCGAG